>CALQJP020000247.1 GCA_943330925.2 Chryseobacterium gleum | reverse complement strand
TTCGTGGAGAAAGGCGGAGAAATCATTCCCAAAGTAGTCGGTGTCGACACCGTGCGCCGCACCGAGCACAGCCAACCGCATTCTTATATTTCGAATTGCCCCGAATGCAACGCTGCGCTCGTTCGCAGAGAAGGAGAAGCTCTCCATTACTGCCCCAATGAAAACGGCTGTGCCCCTCAAATCAAGGGAAAGATGGAACACTTCATTTCGCGCAAGGCCATGAACATCGAAGGCATGGGATCAGAAACCATCTCGGGTCTATTCGACCAAGGCATGCTGCGCACTGTGGCTGACATTTACGATCTGCGAGCAGATCAACTCCTGGGCATCGAATTCACCGTGAGCGACGAGTTTGGTGAAAACCCCAAGAAGCGCTCCATGCAAGAGAAGAGTGTCCAAAATCTCATGGCGGGCATTGAGGCTAGCAAGCAGGTACCCTTCGAGCGCGTGCTCTTTGCGCTCGGCATTCGATTCGTGGGCGAAACGGTGGCGAAAAAGCTTGCGCGCCATTTCAAAACCATCGATGCCATTGCGTCTGCCTCTTTCGAGCAGCTCATCGAGGCTGAAGAAATCGGAGATAAAATCGCACAAAGCATTTTGGATTGGTTTGCAATTGATGACAACCAAAATATAATAAACCGACTGCGCAGCGCCGGAATTCAACTGGCCGTGTCGGAAGAAGAAAACACTACTACTTCCAGCGTGCTTCAAGGCCTCACGTTCGTGGTTAGCGGCGTGTTCCAGCACTTCTCGCGCGATGGTATCAAGGCCAGCATCGAAAGCAATGGCGGTAAAGTATCAGGCTCCATTTCAAAGAAAACCAGCTACGTACTTGCCGGCGAAAACATGGGCCCCGAGAAAAGAAAGAAGGCCGAGGAGCTTGGGGTGAAGGTGATTGATGAGCAATCTTATATTTCCATGATCGGCTAGATGGGGACTGGATACTGGGGACTGGGGACTGGGGACTAGGGACTGGGGACTGGGGACTGGGGACTAGTAACTTGTCATCAGTACTCAGTACACAGTACTCAGTACTCAGTACTCAGTATTCAGTACTCAGTACTCAGTATTCAGTACTCAGTCCTCAGTACTCAGTACTCAGTACCCAGAACCCAGTCCCCAGTCCCCATAACTCAAAGCCTCCCATCCTTCATCACCAGCGCTCGGTCGGCAAGGCCGGCGAGCTCGTCGTTGTGGGTGACGATCACAAACGTCTGGTTGTATTTCTCGCGAAGGGTGAAGAACAGCTGATGCAGTTCGCGGGCGTTTTTCGAGTCGAGATTTCCTGAGGGTTCGTCGGCCAAAATCACATCGGGGTTGTTCATGAGAGCGCGCGCCACAGCTACGCGTTGTTGTTCACCACCGCTCAACTGGTTGGGCTTGTGGTGCATGCGCTCCTCGAGCCCCAGAAACTGCAACAGTTCACCTGCGCGCTGCTCCGCCTGTTTCACATCGGTCTTGGCAATGAATGCAGGAATGCACACATTCTCCATGGCCGTAAACTCAGGGAGCAGGTTGTGAAACTGAAAAATGAATCCGATGTGCTTGTTGCGAAACTGCGCCAACTGACGTGAGTTTAAATCGGTCACCACCTGTTGTTCAAACAACACCTTGCCTGCATCGGGCCTGTCGAGCGTGCCGAGTATATGCAGCAACGTGCTCTTACCGGCCCCGGAAGCACCCACTATGGAAACAACTTCTCCCTTCTTGATATGCACATCAACTCCCTTCAGCACCTGAAGGTTTCCGTAGGATTTGGTTATGCCTGTAGCAGTTATCATAGGGCGAAAGTAACAATTTGAATAGTTCATCTTTCCCTGCTTCGTTAATCAATGTTACTTTCTTGAGCACTGCGCTTCATCGTTTATTTTTGAGGCCCTAATAAAATAGTATGATAGCCTGGTCTCTTCTCATCGCACTCGTGCTTGTATACAGCATCACCCTCCCGCCTCTTCTTAAGCGCGCAGGGCTCAATGGCACGTTGGGCTACATTCCGCTGGTCAACTTCATTCCGATGTTGAAGTTGATCAAGCGCCCTTGGTATTGGTTCTTCGTCATTCTGTGTCCGGGTATCAATCTGATGCTGCTCGTAGTCATGAACGTGGAACTCGGCCTTGCGTTTGGCAAGCGATCAACCAAAGACCAATGGCTATTCGGAGCACTGCCATGGCTCGCCCTTTCGCAGCTTGCTTTCAAAGAAAAGAGCCTCCCCTACCTGGGCCCACGCGATTGGACAGGCAAGAAAAAATCGATGATGCGCGAATGGAGCGAGGCGTTGCTCTTTGCTGTTATAGCAGCCTCTGCTATCCGTACGTTCTTTTTTGAAGCATTCACCATTCCTACTCCATCCATGGAAAAGAGCATGCTTGTGGGCGACTATCTGTTCGTAAGCAAACTCAGCTATGGCCCGAAAGTGCCGCAAACGCCACTCGCCGTTCCTTTCCTGCATAACGCATTGCCCGGTGGTATGACCAACAGCTACTCCGAAGCCATGAGCCTTCCCTACTTCCGCTTGCCGGGGTTTGGCGACGTTGAACGATTGGATCCCGTTGTGTTCAACTTCCCACACGGCGACACCATCATGGTCGATCCGTTTTATGCAGGACACGATTACTATAGCTATGTGCGCAAGGAAGCCATCGTGCTTGCCGGCGGCTACGACAAATACAGCGAAAATCCGGAACGATTCGAGCACATGGCGCGCAACAACTTTTCGATTAAAAAAATATGCACCGTTTGCGGTTTCGAACGAAGCCTGCGCAATCCCAAGCCTCTGGCCATCGGCGGCGTTCGCTATCGCCCCATGGACAAGCGCGAAAACTACGTGAAGCGTTGCATTGGTACTCCGGGCGACGAGCTGAGTATCATCAACCGCCAGGTGCACATCAATGGTCAGCCACAGCAAGACCCTGAGGGCGTCATGCACAGCTATCAATTCCAGGTGAAGAGCCCTGCTGCCTTGAAGAAAATTTACGCCGAATACAAGGTCAATATCAACGACCGCAATACCATGAATGACAGCGGAGCAACGGTTTATCAATCTTCGTTCACTGCAAGTGATGCGGAAGCGTTGAAAAACAACTCAGATATTCTGTTCATTGAGGTAAACAACGACACACTTCCTGAGTCGTTTGATGCGCAGGCCTTGTTTCCCAACTCACCCTTGTCGCCTTTCAATACGTGGACACGCGACAATTTTGGCCCTATCCACATTCCGGCGAAAGGAGAAACTGTTCAACTGACGCCACAGAACATCGCTCTCTACCGACGCGTTATCCAAAACTACGAGGGCAATACACTGCAGGTAGTGGATGGAAAGGCCATCATCAACGGCACAGCTGCCGACAGTTACACCTTCAAACAAGGCTATTACTGGATGATTGGCGACAACCGCCACCAAAGTGCCGACTCGAGTTATTGGGGCTTCGTTCCGGAAGACAACATTGTGGGAAAGCCGGTGTTTACATGGCTTTCAAAAGAAGACCCTAATTATCAGGAAACCGCAGAGCTGCGTTGGAAAAGGATGTTCCGTTTTGTGGATTAAGTCTTAGGATTTTGATTACTCCTTTTTTTGGACCATTTGCCGAACGCTTGAACAAAAAGTGGCACCCAACGAAAGGAAACCTCAAATTTAGAACCATCCGAAAGTGTGAGGTTAACGCCTTTTTCACTCTGCCAACTTTTTAAGTAATGCAGGTTAATCATGTGGGCGCTCTGTATGCGCACAAATCCGGCTTTATCGAGCACATATTCGAAGTGCTTGAGCGGCTTGTTGGTGAGCAACTGTTCACCGCTCGAAGTAAACGCAAGGGTGTAGGGTCCGTCGCTTTCAAATCGAATCAATTCGTGCGTTGAACATGCGCTGTAGCCTCGAATATTAGGAATAACAAACTCCTTGAACGAATGCCTGCGAGTATTCTCTGCCAGGAATTTCAAAGCAAACGCATAGCCCTCTGAAAACTCAGCATATTCAGCGCGCATGGAATGCAGGTCTTTCAAACGGCTCTCCATTTCGCGCACATGCCGCATGTTGAACGGCCAGCACATATAATCCAGT
>CALQJP020000246.1 GCA_943330925.2 Chryseobacterium gleum | reverse complement strand
GTGTTGGCGGAACAGGCTCCAAGCCCTACTGTGTTGCCTCGTGTTCGCTGAGTTCGAGTTTCCTCTCTTCAGATGGCAATCAAGTTGACTACTCCATCGACGTGGATAATGAAGTCGACACCTGCACGCTTAGACTCACCATTAGATCCATTCTTCCCTCAAATGATTATTTCTTTAGCAGTGTTCCGTTCGCGAGCACAGGCAGACTCTTCGGTGATACGCTTCGCATGACGAATCATGCGCCCACCACTGCCCCGCGTTTCAGTGCAGTTACCATCGTTCACGGCCGCGGCATTGTGAGCATCACCGATAACCAAGAAAATTGTGTTTGGTCGCGCTAATAGATTTGCTGAAAAGGATTCCATGCATTGAGTATTGGATGGATGCATCCCTATAATCCTACAATCCTCCCCCCTTCAATCCTCTAAAAAGAAAAACCACCCTCGACGAAAGGTGGCTTTTCCATTAACCAAATAAACCATGAACCATGTACACAATTCTCAAACGCTCTATACATCGCATCGGACAGTTGTAACCCGATGAATGAATCTTGAACCAGTGGCCCGAAAGCCAATCTACATGTTTAGGTATTGCTCTGTCGATCTGCCCAAGCTTGTTCCACACAGAACAACACTTTAATTTCAGCGAACCGTTCTGCATCATTATCCATGGTCCGCGCAGCTATCGAAGAAAATTAAGAAGTGAAACAACCTTGCAGGGGAGAATCCTTCTTTCAGAATGCGAAGCGAAGAAGGAGCTTTTTGTCGCTGATTCCAAACGAATTACGCTCGAGATATCAACGATGGAATGTTGATGTATGAACAATCGTTCGGAGAGATTGGTTGAAGGTTGAAGGTTGAAGGTTGAAGGTTGAAGGTTGGAGGTTGAAGGTTGGAGGTTGGAGGTTGAAGGTTGAAGGTTGGAGGTTGGAGGTTGGAGGTTGAAGGTTGGAGGTTGGAGGTTGGAGGTTGGAGGTTGAAGGTTGAAGGTTGGAGTTAGTCGCCTTTTATCAGTAGGCGCTGTCCGGGCCGAATATTGGGGCCGCACTTGTTCCACTTCATGAGGTCGTGCTCGGTTACACCGCGATACTTCTTAGCTATCGACCACAAGGAGTCACCTTGCTTCACGGTGTAGTACTTCGGAGTTGAAGAGCGAGGCGCGGGTGACGAAGGGCGAGGAGCCGGTGGCGGCGGCGAAGGGCGAAGGGTGTCGGGCGTAGCGGTAAGAGAATCGGCAGGAGTTTCAGGTTGTACTTCAACCTCGATTTCGCTCACCGGTATTGGCTTCTCCACTTTTACTTTTCGTCGCTGTTCGATTTTCAATACTTGTCCCCTTCGTATTTTATCGTTGCGCAGTTTATTCCACTTCTTCACCTGCGCAATCGTTACATGGTATTTACCGGCAATGCGCCCAAGGGTTTCCCCCTTCCCTACTCGATGCTGCAGCCAATACGTTTCCCACTCGGTAGTCTCGAGCTTGGGTTGAATAGGCTGCCAGCGAGCAATGCTATCCTTCAAGGCAGTGAAGCGAGCTACGACAGTATCTTCCAACACAAAAGGCACCTTTCGATAACCTACAGGCAAATACTCGCCCGTATACACCGGATTACTGTTTCGCAAGCGCGCTTCATCGACAGCAAGAACTGCGGCCATGGCTGCTAGGCGCAGCGGTTTATCGATCACGACCGGTTGAAAATGCCCCAGAATATCGAAGCAATTGCT
The DNA here is from genome assembly GCA_943330925.2 of Chryseobacterium gleum. Lineage (GTDB taxonomy): Bacteria > Bacteroidota > Bacteroidia > Flavobacteriales_D > Sanyastnellaceae > JAIBBG01. The sequence goes on along the minus strand of CALQJP020000246.1, from coordinate 2,337 downwards.
CAGCTGATTTTCTACATGCACAGAGCGCAACAGTTTGCTGGTATACGCCTGAAATCGCAGTAGATCGGCGGCATCATGCTCGAGCACGTCAACAATTGCCGAGGAGGACAGCGAAGTGTCGACAGCGGCCAGTTCGGATGGGCCCAACCGATACGCCACTGTAGCTCGCCAATCATCGTTTTGCTGGATGGCGAGTATGTACTTGTAATGCTTGAGAGCTGCATCGGTCGTGAAATCGCCTCCTAAGCGCTCGTCAACCAGTGTATCGATTTTGAGATGGTTTTTGCGTGCCGCCAAATAAGGCATGGCCCACAAACCCGCAGCATCGTTGCCGGTATAACGCTGATTGCATCCCGAGAGCACCACGGGCAAATACGCCACATCGGGATGGAGCGCCAGCTGCTCTGCCTTCCGCTTAAACAAAGGCATATACACATCGGCCATGGCCACCACCGAAAGGAATCGTTTGCAATCGCCTTGTGGAAACCAAATGTCCTGAAAGCGCTCAATGTGCGCCGTTGAAAGTGCGATGCTATCGCCGTAGAGGGGGAACATGCCTGCACTTGGCAACGTCCACGATCGATTCTCGCAACGGAAGTAACTTGGGTTGACCTCCTTCAGCTCAGCACACAACCATTGTTCGCTTGCGGCCTGCAATACGGATGCCTGCTGTCGATCGAAGCGCGACTGAGCGAGCACCGAAGCCGGCAGCATAAAAGAACACGCGATTACTATCCAAAAACCTGAGCGCATGCCGCAAAGGAACGAAGCCAAAGCAGTTGTGAAATCACCTCGGTGCGCGAATTATGAACCATGCAACAGGCGTGGGTTATTTTCGCCGTAGAAATTTTCACCATGAATCAACGTACCATTTGGCCTACCGTATTAGTTGCGTCGCTCGGCTATTTCGTAGACATCTTCGATTTGCAATTATTCAACATTGTGAGTCAGGCGAGTTTGCGTGGCATTGGAGTGACCGACCCTGTGCAACTGGCCGAATACGACTACACGCTTTTCCTGTGGCAGATGACGGGCATGCTCATTGGCGGATTGGTGTGGGGCATTTTAGGTGACCGCAAGGGCCGTCGAAAAATCTTGATGGGTTCCATACTCATCTACTCCCTGGCCAACATCGCCAATGCATTTGTGACCGACATCCATTGGTATGCAGCCGTGCGACTGATAGCGGGCATTGGATTGGCCGGCGAGTTGGGCGCGGCCATTACGCTGGTCAACGAAATTCTGAAGAAAGAAAGTCGCGGGTATGGTACCATGGTCATTGTTACCATGGGCGCGCTCGGAGCAGTAGCCGCCGTATACATCAACAAACTTGAACTTTCGATGTTTGGCTTAGCCCAGTGGCAAATCATGTACATTATTGGCGGCTTACTGGGGCTTCTCTTGCTCACCTTACGCGCCGGCACACACGAGAGTGAGATGTTTGATGAGGTGAAGCAGCAGAACGTATCGAAGGGTAATTTCTTCCTGTTGTTTGCCAACCGCAAGCGAGCGGTGCGCTACCTGGCGTGCATTGCCATGGGGCTGCCTGTATGGTTTTGTGTGGGAGTACTGGTAAAGTTCTCCGGCAAATTTGCGGAGCTTGGCGGCGCCACGGGCGGTACGTTTGAAGTGGGCCAAGCCATCGTATTTACCTATCTCGGACTCTCTGCCGGTGACTTGGTGAGCAGTTACTTGAGTCAGCTTTTCAAGAGCCGTAAGCGCATCGTGCTGAGCTACCTGATTGCGTGCATTGGCATTGTCTTGCTCTTTTTAATCGGTCGCGGATTCTCGGTATCGTTTTATTACTTCCTCTGTTTCCTCATCGGAGCAGGCACCGGCTACTGGGCGCTGTTTGTGACCATTGCATCAGAAACCTTCGGCACCAACATACGCTCAACGGTAACCACCACCGTACCCAACTTCGTGCGCGGCGCCACCGTGCCCATCGTGCTTTCGTTCAAGTCGCTTGCAGGCAGCATGGGTGAAGTGAATGCAGGCCTTATTGTGGGCGGTATTTGCCTGGCTCTTTCGCTGCTCTCGTTGCTGGTATTGCCCGAGACCTTTGGGAAGGATTTGAGGTTTTTGGAGGGGGAGTGATTTGGTGAAATGGTGAGAGGGTGAGAGGGTGAGAGGGTGAGAGGGTGAGAGGGTGAGAGGGTGAGAGGGTGAGAGGGTGAGAGGGTGAGGCTGGCAGTTTTAGAAGCGTTGAGTAATTGGGGTAGCCTGTTCAGCTGTACATTCGTAACATCGATAACTGAACAATCACCCATGAACGACATCATTTGCCCCCATTGCAACAAAGCATTTAAAGTGGACGAGTCCGGTTTTGCGGATATT
>CALQJP020000245.1 GCA_943330925.2 Chryseobacterium gleum | reverse complement strand
CCCATCACCAGCTTACCATTCGCATGGAAATAGCGAGCAATGGCCGACATACCAATGCCGCCAATGCCTAGAAAATAATAGACCTCTGTTTCCTCAAAATTCATGGATTACCGATTGATGGTGACTATTGCACCAGTTTTTTCACTTCGTCTACAATGCGCTCTGCAGCGTTGTTCTGCGCCAAACGGCGTATTGCACCGGTTAACGTTTGACATTGCTCGCTGTTGCTAAGCAGAGCGCTCACCGCGTCGCCAAGCGCTGCTGTCGCGTCCGCATCCTTCACCAGTATCGCCGCGTGTTTGCTTACCAATGCCATTGCGTTCTTGGTTTGATGATCTTCCGACACATTGGGCGACGGAATAAAAATGGATGGCTTGCCTACCAAACACAATTCTGAAATACTCATGGCTCCTGCTCTCGAAACCACCACATCGGCCGCAGCGTAGGCCAAATCCATCTCCCGTATGAACTCGTGCGCCTGCACATACTTCAGACCAGCCGTGCGTTTGCGCGAAGCATCAACATATCCCTTTCCTGTTTGCCAAATGACTTGAAATCCTTCCTGCTCCCATCGCTCCGCATGTGCATCAACGGCCTCATTAATAGACCTTGCTCCCAGACTTCCTCCTATCACAAGCAACGTTTTGCGTTGACCATCCAACTTAAAATGCTGCAAAGCCAACTCACGCTTGCCTTCCAGCTGCACCACCTCCAGCCGAACCGGATTCCCGGTCATTACAATTTTCTGTACAGGGAAATACTTTTCCAATCCTTCATAGGCCACACAAATGGTATTCACTTTTTTGGCCAGGATGCGATTGGTTATTCCCGGAAATGAATTTTGCTCTTGAATCAGTGTCTTTACACCTGCCCCTGCTGCCGCTCTTAAGAGTGGGCCGCTGGCATAGCCGCCCACACCTATTGCAATGTCGGGCTTGAACTCACGCACGATGCGCCGCGCCTTGAGCATGCTTGCCACCAACTTAAAGGGCACCAGTAAATTCCTCCATGTAATTCTGCGCTGAATTCCGACGATGGGCAACCCGACTATCTCAAAGCCGGCTGCCGGCACCTTTTCCATCTCCATCTTGCCCAGAGCACCTACAAACAAAATAACAGCACCGGGAAATTGCGCCTGAATCGTTTTCGCAATTGCGATTGCAGGGAAAATATGCCCTCCTGTGCCACCTCCGGAAATGATTACTCGCATGATCCTTCTTTATTAAGTGGTTGGAACCGGCTCTATGAACTTCGTTTGCGTGAGACTTAGATCTTCCTCGATTTCGTCCTTGCTGCGGCAAATACTCAGAATGATACCCAACGCCAAACAGGTAAACAAGGTGCTCGTTCCACCCATACTCACCAATGGCAGCGGCTGACCCGTAGTGGGGAATAAACTCACTGCAACTGCCATGTTGATGAACGCTTGTATGACCAGCATAAAAGCAAGTCCGAGCGCGGTTAACTGCGCACCCATTTTCGGATTGTTGATGGATAGCTTTATGGTTCTGTAGAGCAAAATCAGGTAGAGCAGCACAAGTGTTATTCCGCCGAAAATGGAACCATACTCTTCAATGATGAACGGATAAATCATATCGGAATAGGGATGGGGCAAAAAGTTGCGCGAGCTTCCTGTTCCGGGTCCTTTCGGAATAACACCACCCTCGTGAATTGCATATTTGGCCAAATCCGTTTGATAGTTGCCCTCACTGTCTTCGTCCAAGGCGCTCACAATACGATTCTTCCAGGTGCCATAACGCGCAGGGAATCCGGTAGTTTCACCTACCACGATAATCAGAAAAATAAACCCGACACCCACGGCCACCAACTTACTCATGTGGCGAAAGGGAACACCCGCCAAAAACATCATCAAGAAACAGATGCTTGCCAGCATTGCCGCCGTTGAAAAGTTGGCCGGCAAAATGAGCCCGCAAATAAGGGCAATCGGCCAGATTACAGGCAACACTCCTTCTTTGAAATCATGCAGTATGTCTCGCTTTACAGCAAGTGTTCGACCGACGTAAATGATGAGTACAATTTTCGCGAAGTCGCTAGGCTGAAAGGTCATGCCGGTAAAGGGTATCACGATCCAGCGGTTCGCATCGTTCAGGTTATGACCAAACAACAATGCGTAGGCAAGCAGCCCCGCTGCAACCAATAACAGAATCTTCGATAACCTGGAGAAATAGCGGAAAGCCATTCGGTGAACCGCATACATCATGATAAATCCTAGAATAATAAAACTAGTATGCTTGAGTAAAAACTTCAGACTATTGCCCTGCGCCTTGTAGGCAAGCGTAGAAATTGCGCTGTAAACAGCCAAAATGGAAATGAGCGACAAAAAGAGTGTCACCATCCATATGGTGCGGTCGCCTTGCAGTTTATTGAGGAGTTGCTTCATGTTTTTCAGGTCGTTTACGAAAATGCGACACAATGCACTTGTGGCTGAAGCATCCGTTACCGCGTTTTACACAACGGCCTGTGCAACATAAAAGGCAAAAAAAATCCCGCCACAAGGGCGGGATTTTGTTAGGATGGACCGTATTACTGGACCAATACTTTTCGGGTCGACACTCGGGCGCCCTCTTGGAAGCGCACGAAGTAAATACCGCGCTGGAAGGATGAGACATCCTGGCGAATCACGAAGTCGTCAGTAGCAATTACACCCTGGTGCAGGGTTGCCACTTCGCGGCCGGTGATATCGAGCATGGTTACCGTCGCTTTGTCGCCTGAGGCGTTCATGACATGCACTGTCAAATTGCCGTTAGCCGTGGTGCGCACATTCATTTCAATGGCAGCGCGTTGAACGTTCTGCACTGAATTGGGAGCAGCTTCCGCCGTAAAAACCCCCTCCTGACCTGTGTGAAACGTGCATAGATAGAAATAACTACCTGCAACGGTCACTTCATAATCATACGTCTGATTCCCTGAGTTCAGCGGTGAGTTCCACAATGCGGCACCGGCCGGAATATCGATTGAAACCGTGTTGTGCGATCCGTTGTTCCACTGGAAACGAACGGTGTCTCCTACAATCACCGAAAAATCAGCAGGACTGAATGTGAGACCTTGTTGGTTTACAATATGAACTGTCGCCTGCATGTGCAATGAAACTGCAAGTACCAAAACGACAAGTGAGAGTATAATTTTCTTCATGGTTCTAATTTGTTATCAAGATTAATCCAAATAATCTTCTGCAATCCGCATGTCTAAAAATGATGCCACTACCGAATTGTGAATAACGATTTACTTGAATGCATCAAATCCGGTAACATCCATACCCGTAATGAGCAAATGGATATCATGTGTTCCTTCGTAGGTAATTACCGACTCCAGGTTCATCATGTGGCGCATTACAGGATACTCGTTGGTGATACCCATACCGCCCAGCATTTGGCGCGATTCACTCACGATTTCCTTTGCCATCGCAATGTTGTTGCGCTTGGCCATGCTTATTTGCGCTGTCGTTGCGCGCCCTTCGTTGCGCAACTGACCCAAACGGAACGTGAGCAATTGTGCTTTGGTGATTTCGGTAATCATCTCGGCCAGTTTCTTCTGCTGCAACTGGAATGCGCCAATTGGCTTACCGAATTGAATACGCTCCTTCGAGTATCGCAGCGCCACATCGTAGCAATCGAGTGCAACGCCGATTGCACCCCAGGCAATGCCATAACGAGCAGAGTCTAAGCAACCCAGTGGAGCTCCCAAACCGCTCTTATTGGGAAGAAGGTTTTCTTTTGGAACCTTCACATTATCGAAAATCAATTCGCCGGTATCGCTGGCGCGCAAACTCCACTTGCCGTGCATAGTAGGCGTAGTAAATCCTTCCATACCGCGCTCTACAATCAGACCGTGAATACGACCGGCTTCGTTTTTAGCCCAAACAACCGCAATCTGCGCAAACGGCGCATTGCTAATCCACATCTTGGCGCCGTTGAGCAAGTAATGATCGCCCATGTCCTTGAAGTTGGTGAGCATACCGCCCGGGTTACTGCCGTAGTCGGGCTCTGTCAAACCGAAACATCCCATCCATTCGCCGGTAGCCAATTTGGGCAAATACTTCGT
>CALQJP020000244.1 GCA_943330925.2 Chryseobacterium gleum | reverse complement strand
GGAACCATTGTAAATACTACAGCGCGCGATTGTCGCAACTACTTGTTGACGGCAATGCACTGCGGAGTGGGTGTTTCCGATGCTGAGTGGTTGCAGTGCACGGTTCGTTTTAAGTATCAAAAGAGTGGCTGCGGATCAGGCAGTGCGCCCAGTACCAGCAATAGAGTGGGAGTTTATCATTTGGCCGATAGCAACGATGGTGGCGGCGACAGCGGTTCTGATTTCCTTTTGCTGGAAATGGAAGACACACCACCGGCCAGCTACAATGTATTCTATGCAGGCTGGGAATCCAGAAGTGCGACACCCGAAGATGTGGTATGCATTCACCACCCGGCAGGTGACGTACAGAAAATTTCAGCGGCTACCAATATTGTATCGGGCACCTGGGGTGCACCCGGCTACCATTGGCGTGTAATCTGGATGGCTACCGAGACGAATCACGGTGTAACGGAAGGAGGTTCTTCAGGTTCACCTATTTTCAATGAAGACAAGCGTATTGTTGGTCAGCTTACCGGAGGAAGTTCATTTTGTAATTCTCCGACTTCACCTGACTTCTATGGTAAAATGGATAAGAGTTGGGACGACAATCCGAATACGGCCACTCAAAAGCTGAAGGAATGGCTCGATCCGATTGACAGTGGAGAGTTGTTTCTGGATGGTGCTTATCTCGACGCCAACAATGCTACCCAGCCTTGTTTGCCGTTGAGCATTGAAGAGCGCGAAATTGCTTTTTCGGACGTCCAGATTTTCCCAAGCGTTGCCGATGAGGTATTGAATGTTCGTTGTTCTGAGTACTATCGGTTGAAAGAGTATCGTGTGTTTAATGCACACGGAGCGTGGGTAGCTTCAGCGCCAATTCGCGCAGAGCGTGAAGAGTTGGCTTGCGGGGCACTTGCTCCCGGGGTTTATTTCATTACGTTTATCGCGGAGAACGGCTCGCACCTCACCCAGAAGTTTGTAGTTGAGCACTGATAAAATAAACGCTCGGCGGTTGATGACTTTCAGGCCTCGATTTGATGGCTTTTGAAAAAAAGCGTTTACCTTTGACCCAAACCCGAAAACAATGAAATTCGAAGTTATCCAAAAAGATAAAGTAGCAGTGATTGCTACCAAGGTAGAGAAGTTGGATGCGCTGCATGCTCCTGAGTTGAAAAGTGAGATAGTGATGATGAATAAAGAAGGACACAAAAACCTCATCATCGATCTTTCTGAAACACGTTACATCGATTCATCGGGTTTGAGCGCGTTGTTGGTAGGCAATCGTTTGTGTCGTGATTCGAATGGCACGTTTGTGCTGTGCGGATTGCAAGACGCTGTGAAGAAGCTGATTGCTATTTCACAGCTCGAAAGCGTATTGAAAATTACACCGACTCAAAACGAGGCGGTTGACCTAGTTTATATGGAAGAAGTTGAACGTGATATCTAAACCGTCTATGAAAAAACTTTTACTTTCTGCATTTGCTTTATGCTCATTTTTCGCTGCTACAGCGCAGTGCAATCCGTCGGACTACGATTTTGGAGCTGTAACCTATGGAGTATATCCGGATGTTGCATCCGGTTTGGCTTCAGGTTGCTTGAATGAGCCTTATACACAAACTATCTATTTCCTGGTTCCAAGCGATGCAGGAGATATTGATCCTCTTTATGCTGGTGTTCCGATTAGCAGCATTACACTGGTTGGTATCACCTATAACGGTGGAACAAACGTGACAGAACTCGGTCTCGAACTTAGCTGCAATCCTACGAACTGTACTTTTACAGCCGGCGGTCAGTTCTGCGGCACCGTGAGCGGTATTCCTAATCAGGCGGGTGAATTCCCGGTAAGTATCGATGTTACGGTTTCAGCATCCTTGGCTGGCTTCCCCTTGGAGTTGCCATACTCATTCCCTGGTTACACCTTTACCGTGAGTGATTGTGCCAATCCGAATAGCGTAGAGGAAGTAGAAGCCTCTTTTGAATTGGGAGCTGTTTCTCCCAACCCGGCCAATCAGTCTGCGCGCATTCCATTCAGCCTGAACAGCAATGAAAAGGTAGAGCTTACTGTGGTGAACATGGTGGGTGAGCGCGTATTGAGCAAGTCGATGGCTGGCAAGCGTGGTGAAAACACCATGAACCTCGATGTTGCAGAGTTACCTGCAGGTATCTACTTGTATACGCTTCAAAGCGGCAGCAAGAAGTCGACCCGCAAACTGGTAGTTCAACACTAAGATTTTTGCTATACCGATAATACAAACCGTCCCGTACCTTCGGGACGGTTTTTTTTTGATGATATTCGAAGTAACCATATTAGGTTGCGGTGCTGCGGCCCCAACCGGAAAGCACAGTCCTTCGGCACAGGTGCTGAATATCCATGATAAGCTTTTTCTGGTCGACTGTGGTGAAGGAAGTCAGATGCAGATGCGGAAGTTCAAAGTGAAGATGCAGCGCATTCACGAAGTGTTCATTTCGCATATGCACGGTGACCATTACCTGGGGCTAATGGGGTTCATTTCAAGCATGCATTTGCTGGGCAGAAAGGCGAAGCTTACGGTGTATGGTCCGCCTGAGTTGAAGGATATTCTGGATATGCAGCTCAAAGCATCGCAGACTTTTTTGGAATATCCGCTTGAAGTTATTGCCTGGTCGCCGCGCGAAAAGCAATGCATCTACGACGATAAGTCGCTGCGGGTTTGGTCGATTCCATTGAAACACCGCATCGATTGTTGTGGTTTTCTCTTCGAGGAAAAGGAGCGCAAGCCGAAGATTACGAAAACATCGATTGCTCAATACGGCCTTATACCGAGTCAAATCATTCAGTTGAAAAATGGAAACGCTGTGGTGCTCGAGAATGGCGAAACACTTACACCTGAAGTGGTGTGTGAAGAGCCTGAGCCACCGAAGAGCTATGCGTACTGTTCGGATACAGCCTTCAGCGAAAAGGTGATCGAAGCCGTTCAGGGCTGCACCACCATTTACCATGAGTCAACCTTTCTGGAATCGGAGGCGGAACGCGCCAAAGCAACCTTTCACAGTACTGCGCGGCAAGCGGCCACAGTGGCTCAACGGGCAGGCGCTAAGCGGCTTATACTGGGGCATTTTAGCTCTCGCTATGCTACCGATGATGATTTTAAAAAGGAAGCAGAGACCATTTTCAAGACCGTGAGCTTAGCCAATGAAGGCAATGTGTTTACGGTGCATTGAGCCTTAGATCATCTCTACCTGGCGGGCTACTTTCTGCAGAATTTCGAATACGGTTTCAGCCATTACGTTTTCACTGTCGAGTGTGGGATTTATCTCCGTGAATTCGAGACAGCATGTGCGTTCGTTCTGCAGTAATTCCAGGATCAAGTCGGCTGCTTCGCGCTCATTGATTCCGCCTTTCACGGGAGTGCCTGTGCCACGGCTCACAGTAGGGTCCATGGAGTCGACATCGAAACTGATGTAGATACGGTCGCAATGGCTGAGGTATTTGAGCAGTTCGCGACTCAACTTGGTAACGCCTGTTTTACGAACCTCATTGGTGGTCACCACCTTCACCTTGTTCTTTTTGATGAGCGCAGCTTCCTGTTCTTCGAAGTCGCGCAGGGTGATGTAGATAAGGTCGCGGTATTCAATTTTGGGTGATATGTCGCCCACGTTTTTGAGCATTTCCCACAGTTCAATGACTTCGTAGTCGATGTCGTTAACCTTCTCTTCGATGTTGTCTTCGTTGAGGGCCGTTGAAAGCGGCATGCCGTGCAGGTTGCCGCTGGGAGTGGTGTAGGGGCTGTGAAGGTCGGCGTGAGCGTCAATCCAGATAACACCAAGGCGCGACTCCGGATAGGCCATTTTAATACCGGCAATTGTTCCACCGGAGCTGCTGTGGTCGCCGCTAATGAGCAACGGGAATCGGCCATCGCGCAGCGTGTCGCGCACGGCGGCACCTACCCGCTCATACATTTTCAGTACGCTGCGTATGTGGCGAGCATAACGGCTGCCGGGAGGCAAGTGCAATGCCTGGTTATCATTCGGAATAACAATCGACTTATAGTTGCGGAAAAACTTGGAGCGGAAGTCGAGTGCAGCAATCTTAACAGCTTCGATACCGAGGCTCGCACCG
>CALQJP020000243.1 GCA_943330925.2 Chryseobacterium gleum | reverse complement strand
TGCCACAACAACTTTGCATTGAACAGCGGCATCGGAAGCGTTTCGATTTCAGTTGTTGGATTGGTTAATGGAACCATGTATGTGCCCGGTGAAACATATCAGGTGAATGTAACTGTGCAGCAGCAAGGTGTCGGATTATTTGGCTTTGGCCTCGAATCCTTGCAGGCGAGTGGCGCCAATGCAGGCAGTTGGACACCGGGCGCCGATTCGCACATTCTGAACGCTACAATCAGCGGCAATTCGCGGGCGACTATCGCGCATATCGATAACTCCGGATTTGCTTCCAATACCCGCACGTGGACGTTCAGTTGGACAGCACCTGCGAATGAGATTCCCGTTACGATGTATGTTGCCGGTAATGCTGCAAATGCTGATAATGGAGATAATGGAGACTACATCTACACCTCAACTTTGAGCTTGATGCCCGCACCGGCATTGCAGACACCGGTAATTGAATACGCTGGAAGTCTTGTAATTTGTGAAGGGGAATCAGTTGCCCTGGCTGTTCAATCCGCAGCAGGCGTTTCTTATACGTGGCAAAACAGCCAGGGAGCGGTTGTAAGCACGGGCACAACAGTTCTTGCAACGCAAAGTGAATGTTATACGGTGACGGCAACCGAGGGCAATAATTCAGCTACTTCGGAGCCTGTTTGTGTTTTGGTGGATGTGGTGAACTCGAATTTTTCAGGTCTTAATCCCATGTATTGCATTGGCGATGGTCCGGTAACATTGATTCCCGAAGTGGAAGGCGGAATTTTCTCAGGCCCCGGTGTGGAAGGAAATATCTTCAATCCGTCGCAAATGCCGGTTGGCGATTTTCAGATTGGATACACGGTGATTACCGCTGCAGGTTGCGAATTCACGCAAACCGAAGCTGTGAGCATACGCCAGATTTTGCCGGCCGACTTTGTCGATCTGTCTGATGTGTATTGCACAACAGACGCTTCTATACAATTGAATCCGGTGACGAATGACGGCGACTTTACTGGGCCGGTTTTGGCTGGTGTGTTCGATCCGAACATTGCACCGGGCATCTATGATATAACCTATACCACAGGTTCAGGAGTGTGTGCAGCAAGCGTAACGCAGACGGTGGAAGTTCTTCCATCCGAGAGCAGCGATTTCTATCTATTCCCGGCATTTTGCGCAAGCTCTTCAGCAGAACAAATGGTTCCCGATGTTGAAGGAGGTGTTTTCTCTGGAACAGGTGTGAACGGCGACGCGTTCGATCCTGCACAAGCTATTATTGGTGACAACGAAGTAACCTACACGTTGACGCAGGCCAATGGTTGTGTTTCAACGACCACACAAGTCATCGCAGTTTTTGATGTGGCCAACAGTGAGTTCTCCGGACTCGAAGCAATTACCTGCACCTCGGAAGGATTGGTTGAGTTGCTGCCGGTATCGCCCGGAGGTGTATTTAGCGGTCCTGGCGTGAGCGGAATATTCTTCGATCCTGCTGTTGCCGGCATTGGTGAACATACCATTCTTTACGATATCAATCTGGGCGATTGTCAGTCTGAGACTGCTATAACCACCACCGTGCTATTAGGCCCCGACGCGTCATTCACCGGTTTGTTCGATGCTTATTGTGTAGATGCCGATATCGTTTCCGAGTTGATTTGCGTAAATGCACCGGCCGATTTCAGCGGTCCCGGTGTTGACGGCAATACGTTCAACGCCCAGTCTGCGGGTGTGGGTGAGCACACCGTGACGTGTAGTTACACCGATGCTTTCGGTTGCACGGGCACCAGCACTCAGACTGTCACTGTGAATCCGCTTCCGGTGGTCGACATAACGGTTGCAGGCGATTTAACCACAGCGACCGTAGCCCAGCAGGGTGCAACGTATCAGTGGTGGAACTGCGACACGGAGCTTCCTGTGGATGGAGCAACCGCGGAGGATTTTACCATTACCGATCCGAGCCAAAACGGCAATTACGCCTGTTGGGTGACCTTGAATGGTTGTGACGCCAGGAGTGAGTGTGTGTTGTTGTTGATTGGAAGTGTAGACGAGCTGGAGCAGAATTGGGCTGCGGGATTTTATCCCAACCCGGCAACTGCTGATTTGACCGTTTGGAGTTCGATGCCTGTGAGCGTGAGTATCTACAACAGTATAGGAGCTCTTGTACTCTCTCAGCGTGTGAATGCAATCAATCACACACTCGATATCGGTGAATTACAGCAAGGTCTCTACCAAGTGGTATTGCAAACGAGCAACGGAAAACAATCGGCCCAACTGCTGGTGAAACAATAATTTTAGATTCTTCCAAAAAAAATGTAACCTTTCAAAAACACAGGGCGTATCAACACCATGATTTGTTTTTTTGGTTAATTAATGGATTTGGTTAAGTAAGAAGGCCTCCCCAACGGGAGGCTTTTTTATTTCCCTTCGCCTATACTCATCACCTACACAAGAAGTAAGGGTATTCGGACGCACTGCTGTGCATCCATTCTAGCGAATGCCCTTCGCCTATCCACTCTAACAAACACGAGAAGTGGGGGTTCTCTTACGCACTGCTGTGCGTCCATGAAAAAAATATTACTTCAAAACGTAACTCTTCTCGCGCTCCCCCCGTTTCAAGTGTGTATTTCAACAACAACGACTAGATTATACTATCAACGATATTGAAGATAACTCTCTATGATTAAGAGTAGTTAAGGTTAATTAAGGTTAAGCAAGCGGATAGCCCCTGAAACGTCGGGGGCTATTCTTTTTTGACGAATGCTAATCTAAGGCAAAATGTGCATTAATTGATTATTCCTTATACTTGCCACTTATCACTCACCAAAAATCAAAGATCTATGTCAAGTGTTTGGAGAAAAAAACCAATCTCTGCCTTCCATGCTGAGGCCGGCAAAAGTGAACTCAAGCGCATTCTAACAAAGTGGGGACTTACCTCACTCGGCATTGGAGCCATTATCGGGGGCGGTATTTTCACGCTTACCGGAATAGCAGCCCACGACCACGCTGGTCCGGCGTTGGCTCTTTCGTTCGTTATTGCAGGTATCGGCTGTTTGTTCGCTTCACTTTGCTATGCCGAGTTTGCATCGGTGCTTCCTGTGGAAGGCTCGGCGTATGCGTATGCATACGGAACCGTGGGTGAGCTCTTCGCTTGGTTTATCGGATGGAACCTCATTCTCGAATACATGATGGGAGCTACAACCGTGGCTGTGGCTTGGAGTGGTTATTTCACCAAACTGCTGCACATGTTCGGGCTGCATATCCCCGATTGGCTCAACAACGATCCTATTACATACGGTGGTTTCGCATTCAACTTACCGGCATTCCTCATTACATGGCTGGTAACAGGTATCCTCATCAAGGGTATCAAAGAAGCCGCAAGCACCAACAACTTGATTGTGATACTGAAGGTGGTAGTAGTGCTTTTTGTAATTATAGTCGGTGCATTCTACGTGAACCCTGAAAACTGGACGCCTTTCATTCCTGCTGAGCAGCCTGTGCTCGACGCGATGGGTAATCCAACGGGTGATGTAAACTTCGGCTTCGGTGGAGTTCTTACGGCAGCAACCATTGTGTTCTTCGCCTACATCGGTTTCGATGCGGTAAGCACGCAGGCAGGGGAGGCCATCAACCCGAAGAAAGACGTTCCGTTTGCGATCATCGCTTCGCTTGTTATCTGCACGATTCTCTACATCTTGGTATCGTTGGTTTTGACCGGTATGGTGCCATATTCAACCCTCGACCTAAAAGCTCCGGTTGCTTCGGCTTTCTCCGGTGCCGGCATATCGTGGGCGGTTTATCCGATCACCATTGCCGCTGTAGCGGGTCTCACTTCTGTAATGCTAGTGATGATGCTGGGTCAAACCCGTATCTTCTTCGGTATGGCCAAGGACGGCTTGTTGCCACGAGGCATCTTTGGTGCACTTCACCCGAAGTTCAAAACACCTTATAAGAGCACGATTCTGGTAGGGTTGATTGTATCCTTAGTAGCTGCAGTAACTCCGATCAACAACATCTCCGAGATGTGCTCAATGGGAACACTGCTCGCCTTCTCGATGGTTTGTCTTGCAGTGTTGATTCTCCGCAAGCGCGAACCGGATTTGGAGCGCCCTTACAGAACTC
>CALQJP020000242.1 GCA_943330925.2 Chryseobacterium gleum | reverse complement strand
CAAACGATTTCTTCACCTTGTGAAACTCCACAAGTTTGCTGCCCATGCGACTCATGTTGATTTCGAGTTCAAGGGAATCGGGGTCGTCGTTGCGCACAAGACTTTCCTTCAAATCATAGAAACTATCCATGCGCGACTTGCTCTTCACCGTGCGTGCACGCGGCATGCGTCGCGCCCATTCGAGCTCCTTCTTAAAGAGCTGTTCAGCTTTGTCGCGCACAACGCTTTCGAGTTGCTCGCGTTCGGCTTTCTTCTCGAGGTAATACGAGAAGTTGCCCTTATAGCGATAGATGGTTTTGTTTTCCATCTCCAAAATTTCATCGGTGATATTCTCGAGAAAATACCGGTCGTGCGTTATCATGAAGATGGTCATGTTCGACTGCGACAGGAACTCCTCGAGCCATTCTATCATCTCCAGATCGAGGTGGTTGGTAGGCTCATCGAGCAACACCAAATCGGGTTCTTCAATAAGCACCTTCGCCAATGCAATGCGGCGTTTTTGTCCGCCGCTGAGCGAACCTACTTTGCGATCGAGGTCGTGGATGTCGAGCTTTCCCAACACTTCGCGTGCGCGCGCCTCGTAATCCCATGCCTGGTTGCGGTCCATGGCATCGTGTGCGCGGGTGAGTTCTTTCTCATCGCCTGTTTCAACCGCCTTTTCGTAATCGGCAATGGCTTTTGTCTTCGGGCTGTCGGCCGAGAAGATATTCTCGAGAATCGTGGTGTCGTTGTTGAGGCCGTGCTCCTGTGCGAGAAAACCAAGACGAACTTCTTTGTTGTACGTCACCAGTCCGCTATCAGGCGCATCGAGCCCTGCGAGGATGCGAAACAGCGAACTCTTCCCTGCCCCGTTGCGCGCCACGAGCGCAATTTTTTGTCCCTTCTCGATACCGAACGTCAGGTTTTCGAACAGCACGTGAATGCCATACGACTTGGAAATATTTTCGACGGAGAGGTAATTCATAGGGGGATGACAAATGGGGTGCAAATATCGGTAATTGGGGATAGGTCTGAACTGACCTCCTTTTCACACAGATGCTTAAGAATGGCTTATAAAAAGACCATTCACAACTTACCCGCGTAGATCTGATTCAGCCGATTAATTCGAACGGCATGGTTTACAAATACTGAAGATCAAATTAACTATCTTGCAACTGTGAAAGAAAGAGGAAAGCAATACAATGATTTTGTAGTAGATAAATTAACAAACTCTATTACAAACAGAATATCAGGAGATAGCCTGATGACTGAAGTTTTGCTCATTTCCAAAACAGACCTAAAGCTAATCACGAAGAAAAATGGTTGGTTATTTAATTGGAAACAAGAATTTCAGTCTGCAGAGAAAGAAGTTTACAAACTGACTATTTCACATAACCAGCACATAATTCAAGGTCTAGCAAGCATTTCAGTTAGGCAAGATCATGTTTTTTTAAACCTAATTGAATCCGCAAAATTTAATCGTGGAAAAAATAAGATGTATGAAGGCGTCCCAGGAAATTTGGTCGCATTCGCTTGCCGACTTTCCTTTCAGCGCGGATTCGAAGGGTTTGTAGCCTTTCATGCCAAATCACGGTTAATAAGCCATTACGAGAAAACACTGAGTGCAATACATTACGGCAATCACTTAATGGTGGTTGATAAAAATTCCGCAACTGAACTCGTGAATAAATATTTCAAATCATGAAAACGAAGAAGATAAAAACTGAATTAGATGTCGATTTCATTCAAAGTCGTCCCTTGACTGAACAAGAGGAGAAAGAGCTGAGTGCGTTTATTAAAAAATCAAAGGAGAACAACTCCAAGAAAAAACTCAAAGCTGCTTAAGGGCAAGAAGGAGTAATTACTTTTTGAATAGTCTTCAAGACAAGAACAGAAGACACTAGGCTTCAGGGTCAGCTATCTTCGCCCAATGAACATGACCTGGCAGACCATTCCTTGGAGAGAACTATCTACCGAAACGCTTTACGCTATCCTCGCCCTGCGCGCTGAGGTTTTTGTTGTTGAGCAAAACTGTCCGTATCAAGATGTGGATGGAAAAGACCTCAAAAGTCTGCACGTGTGCGGCTATAACGAAAATGGCGAGCTGTGCGCCTACGCTCGATTGGTGCAGCCCGGTGTTTCGTATGACGAATGGTCTATCGGACGTGTGGTCACTTCAATGCACGTGCGTCGAACAGGCGCCGGCGAAGAACTGATGCGCACATGCATGGAGTATTTCAATGAGCATGGAATTTCTTCCGTGCGTATTTCAGCGCAATCCTATCTTCACGATTTTTACACCAAGTTCGGATTCGTTCGAGTAAGCGAAGAATACCTCGAAGACGACATCCCGCACATGGAAATGCTCTACACAAAACCGTAAACAATGCATTCAGAAATCGCATCACGCATTCAACAATTGAACGCCTCCAAGCACCTGTTGGAAGAAGCCATCGCCGCTGCCAACTGTGATCCGCATGTTGGTCCTGCCGGTGAGTGGAGTATGGCACAGGTAGTAGAACACTTGCTGGCATCGGAAACCGGAACGATTGGCTATATGAAAAAGAAAAGTTCAGGCGGATGGGATGCCCTCGAAGATGCTGGCGACAATCATCATGCAAGCAGCGCAGCGATTAACGCGAGGCTTGAGAGCGATGAGCGTTACAAAGCGCCTGATGTTCTCCCTGAGCCTACCAATGCCATTGCACTTGGCGACCTCATAGAAAAATGGAATGCCTTGCGCGAAGAGCTGCTTGATTTCGTTTCTCACATCCAACCCGAGCATTTTCACAAGCTGGTCTTTCGCCAACCCGCCGCCGGTATGCTCACTGTGCTGCATGCGCTTGAATTCATGGATGCACACTTACGACATCATCTACCACAAGTTGCTCGTATAAGCGGGAACGCATAATGGATCTGCCCAAAACACATCAAAACAACTGGTCAGAAAATGCGCTGGTGGCTCTTGCTTTTGCTATTCCCTGTGCCAAAAAACTGATTCCTCTGGTAATTGGCATCGTGTTCATTTCAGCCATTGTCAGAACCATACGACTAAAGAAATTCCAACCGCCTGCGCGAATAGGTCTTCCGCTTGGCCTGCTCATTCTCTATGCGTTGTTGATTGGAGGCCTTTGCTATACCGATGAACCGGAGAGAGGATTGATGGAACTCGAAATAAAACTTTCATTTTTAATTTTCCCGCTGCTGTCGTGGATGCTTCCTAACATTGGTTTGGAATCATACCGAAAAATATCTCAATCGTTTGTGCTGGGATGTCTTGCCTTTCTAATCATAACTGTGACAAGAGCAGCCGCCATCAGTTTTCAGGCGCACGACCTATCCTTCATGAGCTATGAAAATCTGAGCTGGTATATTCACCCCACCTATGCAGCGCTCTATCAAAGCTTCGCCATTTACCTACTCGCGGATGCTGCACTTGAAAAGAAATACCTGCTAAACAAACCGCGCATCCATGCCCTGGCAATGGCTTGCATGCTTATTTTCATTGGGCTGCTTGCATCTAAAGCCGGGTTAATCGGCGCCATCATCACAATACTGCTGTGCTCCTTGATAGCATTTCAAAAACGAATCGCCTTTGGAAAAATCATGGTCGTTGCATTCGCTGCAGCCACCCTGGTGATCACAACAACCGCCGTTTTACCGCAATCGGCCCATCGAGTGCAAATGGCGATGCAAGATCTGCAGGTTTCCGAAAATCAAACAGCAGCAACAGCAGCAACCGGAGATACAGAGGTACACACCGTTTCGCTTTCCAGCACTCAACTTCGCTTGGTTACCTGGGAGGCATCGTGGCAAGTGTTGCTGGCTCATCCGTTTGGTGCCGGTACCGGTGGAGTGCAAAAAATACTGGACGGTCTTTACCTAATGGAAGGTGAAACGTTTGCGGAAGAGCACCATCTCAATGCACACAATCAGTTTCTCCAAACCGGCGCTGAGCATGGCTGGGCCGGATTGGCTGTGCTCATACTTCTCTTAATTGCGCTGATTCGATTTGCTTCTATGAGCAATGGATTGCATACAGCACAGGTGTTTACCTTACTGTGCGGAATGAACTTTCTCTTCGAATCGTTTCTGGAAGTTCAGGCGGGAATCGTTTTCTTCAGCTT
>CALQJP020000241.1 GCA_943330925.2 Chryseobacterium gleum | reverse complement strand
GGTATAGCGCTGTTGTTTTCGTGGATGGTCATGGTTTACTTCGTGTGCGCCGCGGCCATGGGCATCTTATTACTGGAGACCGTTAACTACATTGAGCATTACGGTTTGTATCGCAACAAGGTGAGCGAGTTTCGCTACGAAGACGTAGAGCCGAAACACTCGTGGAACTCCGATCATGCCCTGGGGCGATTGGTGCTGTTTGAACTTACACGCCACAGCGATCATCATTACGAACCCGCCAAGCATTATCAATTGTTGAACAGCATGCCGGGCGCATCGCAGTTGCCTGCCGGATATCCGGCCATGATGCTCTTGTCGCTGCTTCCTCCTGCCTGGTTTGCCGTGATGAATCCAAGGCTGCCGGCCTAACCTCAGAACCGAACAGCAGGATGTGGTTTTGAACTAACTTCGCGCCGTCTTATTCTTGAATACTGAAAAAACATTGTTTATGCGCTACCCACTGCTACTTGTTTTACTCGCGTATACCAGCGCAATACACGCGCAATTCACCGAAGTGCAACACGGATTTTTATTGAACGGCTTGCCTTCCGGAACAACTTCCGGTGTGAGCTGGTATGATTTCGACTACGACGGTTGGGACGACCTCACGATAGGGCAAGGAAACGCCGAGATACTGGTGTTTCGAAATGTGCAGGGAATCCTGCAGTTGTTCTATGCCTTTCCCAACACCTCGCAGGTGAAGTCGTTTCAGTGGGTCGATTACGACAACGACGGCGATGCCGATTTTTTCGTGTGTGCCGTAAATGCCAGTTGCACGCTTTGGCGCAACGACGGAGGGATGATTTTCACCAATGTTTCAGCCAACCTCAACCTCCCTGCTTCGGGCGAAGATTCGATGGGCGCATCGTGGGGGGATTACGACCGCGATGGACTGCTGGATGTCTATGTGTGCAATTATTTCGGACAAAACTGGCTGCTGCACAACAACGGCGACGGAACGTTTGAGAATGTTGCACCCGACCTCGGCGTTTCCAATTCAAACCCAAACCGCCCCACCTACATGTGCTCGTGGGTCGACTACAACAACGACTGCCTGCTTGATTTGTTTGTGGGCAACGACCTCAACCAACCTTCGGAGATGTATGAAAATACCGGCGATGGATTTGTTGCCGTGGGCCAGGCGATAGGGCTGGCGCTCACCATGGAAGCCATGGGTATCACCTGGAGCGACTACGACAACGACCTCGACCTGGATGTGTACATCACCAACGTAGCTTCGGGCAATAAGCTCATGCGCAATGACAACGGCGTGTTCACCGACATTGCAGCAGGTGCGGGCGCAGCAGTCAATGCCTTGTCGTGGGGTTGCATGTGGATGGATTTTAACAACGACGGGCTCGACGATTTGCACGTGGGTACACAAGCGCCGCTCGTTGCGCAGAACATCAATTTTCTGTTGCAGCATCTGCCCGACACCACGTTTAGCAATGTGAGTATGCCGGCTGATGCGGGCAACTGCTTTGCTTCCGCCAAGGGCGATTTGAACAACGACGGCTTTTGGGATTTCACTGATTCATTCGTGCTTCCGGCCTCCTTCAAGGTTTGGCAAAACAACGGTGTAGGAGGCAATTGGGTGAAGCTCGCCTTGCAGGGAACCGGCAGCAACCGCGAAGCAATCGGTTCGAAGATTTATTATTGGGTAGGAGGAACAAGGCGCTATGTGCATACGTTTTGCGGTGAGAGTTTTTTCGGTCAGGATTCGCAATACGAAATCCTCAGTTTGGGAGCCGCCACTGCGGTTGACAGTTTGCAAATTGAGTGGCCCGGGGGACGTGTAGATAAGTACTTTAATTTGGACGTAAACCGCGTACATGCCTTCAATGAAGGAGCCGGTTCGGGTCTGTCGATCGTTGCCAGCAAGGCGTTTTTATGCACGGCCTCCGATGAGTTGATGCTTACAGCTCCTGAAGCAGCTTCGTATGAGTGGTCGACCGGAGCGTCGGGGCAGAGCATCATCGTCAATGAACCCGGCCCATATTTCGTGCGCATTACATTGGGCTGCAATGCGGAAGATTCGGTGAGCATTGCCATCAATCTGCTGCCAACACCGGTCATTGAAGAGATCGCTCAGCATCCGAGCTGCTTTGGTGCCGACGATGGGTGCATAAGCGTCCTCATCAATGGCGAGGAACCTGTCGCATTGCAGTGGCAAAACATCAGCCCGATCATAGCGCCCTGCACCTTTTTGGCCGGCGCATATACGTACGAGGCAACCGATGCTTTTCAATGTGTGCATATTGGCACGACGGAACTGATAAACCCGTTGCAGCTCTCACTCACAGCCGAGTCATTTTCGATTTGCGCCGGCACGGTTGCACCTGCACAGTTGCAAGGAGCAGGAGGAACAGGCGCGCTTGGCTATAGCATTGTGGGTGGGGCAAACATAGGCGCGTTGTCGCCCGGCGATTACACAGCAACTGTGACCGATGAGAATGGGTGTCAAGCGCAAGACGGTTTCACGATAGGCGCATTTCCCGCGGTAAACTTTGTGGCCAATGCTGATAGTGTTTGTTTTGGGAATACAGCAGTACTTCAATACTTCGGTAGTGGCGGCGCTTTGCCATACGTGTATGACTGGCAGGGTCAGAATCCGAATGCGCTGCCATCAGGCTGGTATGAGTTCACCTTGACCGATGGCAATGGCTGCACGGATACGGTTTTTATAGTTGTTGCCGAGTATCCATTTCTCGATGCTCAAATTTGGGCTTTCTCGAATGCCAACAACGGCGCAAATGGTTCGATGGAGCTTTCCATTTTGGGCGGTGAAGCGCCGTATTCCATTCTTTGGAGCACGGGCGATACAGATGAAGTGCTGGATGGCATAGGGCAAGGAACGTATTCAGTAACCGTTACCGACAACAATGAGTGTGTGGGCACCGACAGCCAATCCATTATTGATTTGGATGTGGTGGAATTGCAGAACGCACTTGCGGTTTATCCGAATCCATTCACGAACGTGATCAGTATCGAAACGTCAGCAGCGACATCGTATGTGGTACACGACCTGCAGGGTCGATGCATTGCCGCAGGAACGTTCACGAGCAACAAGAGCGCCGTTGATACCTCTGCATGGCCCGCCGGGGTTTACACTCTGCACGTGCAAGTGGAAGGCAGCAAGCTTACAAAACGTATTACTAAACTCTAGGCGGGTACGCTTCGTTGATTGGTCGAATTTGCGAGTAAACAGCCCCACCGACTTACATTTGCAGCATGTCATTATTCAGTCAGTTGGTTTCCGCGCGTTTGCCCACCGTTTACGGGCAATTTGTGATGGATGCATACGATAGTGGCCGGGAGGAAATGCCTCACATTGTATTGCACAATCAAGGTGTTCGCAGCGAGGTTGTGAATGTCCGCATTCACTCCGAGTGCCTCACGGGCGACGTCTTTGGGTCCACTCGTTGCGATTGCGGCGAGCAGTTGACTGCGTCGCTGAAGTACATCGAACAGCACGGAGGCATGCTCATTTATTTGCGTCAAGAGGGCAGGGGAATTGGGCTGGTCAATAAACTGAAGGCGTACAATCTGCAAGACGAAGGTTTTGATACCATCGTGGCCAACCATCAATTGGGGTTTGAAACAGATTTGCGTTCATACGACGCGGCAGTTACCATTCTGAAACACTATGGAGTTGCGCGTATTAACCTGATGACCAACAACCCGGAGAAGCTGGAGGCTTTTGAAGATTCAGGTATTCACGTGGAGTCCAGAATTCCGGTTGTAACTGTTCTTAGCTCAGAAAATGAGCGTTATCTGCAAACCAAGAAGATCGATTTGGGGCACATGCTTTAAGTTGTTTGTTGAACATCCAGAAATACAAGCTCTGTGTATCTCTGTGCCTCTGTGTTTGATTTTTAACCACAGAGACACAGAGATACACAGAGCTTTTATTTCTGGATGTTCAACAAACGTCTTAAAGCATGTGACCCAAATCGGTCTTCTTGGTTTGCAGATAACGCTCATTATCGGAAACAGGCGCAATAACCAGCGGAATGCGTGACTCCACATGAATACCGGAATCTTCAAATGCTTCCAGCTTCTCCGGGTTGTTGGTCATCAGGTTAATACGCGCAACTCCATAGTGTTTCAGAATGGTAACT
>CALQJP020000240.1 GCA_943330925.2 Chryseobacterium gleum | reverse complement strand
CAATATCGTCATACAGGTTTATCCGGCTGTTGAGGCCTCGTTTGAAGATCCGGGCGCGTATTGTTCGCCGGTGAGTGTAGGCTTTGTAAATACAAGCGAAAACGGCGCTACCTATCAGTGGGATTTTGATAACGGTATACAGTCCATAATGGAGCAGCCGGTTGTTTATTTCACGAATACATCGGATACAACGCAAGTATACGATGTGTCTTTGTTGGTGACTTCTGCCTATGGTTGCGAAGCGCAATACACTGCACCATTGACGGTGTATGCACTTCCAAATGCTGCGGTAGTGTTGGCTGAAAACAATGCTTGCGAGCCTGGTCCTGTTACCATTTATAACAACTCAACCGGAGCTGCTACCTACATGTGGGATTACGGCGATGGCACTGCTTCCAACACCTCGCTTACAGCGCATGCACACGATTATTCAAACGCGCCTTTTCAAACGAACTCTTACACCATCTTGTTGGTAGCTACCTCGGAAGAAGGTTGTGTTGACCAGGCATCTGTAAACTATACCATCTATCCCGGTGTTGTTGCAGCCTTCGCAACCGATACCATTGGCTGTGCACCGCACAATGCGCCATTTATCAATCAAAGTGTTGGTGCTGTTTCGTATCAATGGAATTTCAGCGATGGTCAGGTTTCTTCTGAAACTGCTCCTGCCATGCTGTTTAATGCTCCGTTCGATACCGATGTTGAATTGGAAGCACAGCTTATTGCAACGAATGTGTATGGCTGCTCGGACACCGCTATGAAAACAATTCATGTGATGCACACACCACAGGCGATAGCTCAGATCGACACTGTGATGGGATGCTTCCCTGCAACGGCTGTTCTTTACAACGGCTCTATTGGTGCAGACAGCTACAATTGGCAGTACGGCACCGGTCAGACCTCAACTACCGATGCAGAGTATCATGAGCAGGAATACATCAATGCTACGAACGATGTGTTTACTTTCTATATCACGCTTCAGGCATTCACGGATTATGGTTGTATGAGTAGCGACCAATTGACACTGGATGTTGCGCCTGATATTGATGCCGACTTTACTTCCGTTCAGCAAGGTTGTTCTCCGCTTGAAGTGTATTTCGATAACATCAGTGATGGTGGATCAAGCGTAGCATGGAGCTTCGGTGATGGCGATCTTTCAAACGCGTATGAGCCTCAACATACCTTCTTTAATTGGGGTTCGAATGACACTACGTATGCTGTAACCATGGTGCTGTATGATAACTATGGCTGCTCGGATACTGTTACACGCAACGTGTTGGTATATGCCAATCCGATTGCAGGTTTTGAAGCAACACCACAAACTCAGTTGTGGCCAGACGCTACCATTGACATCACCAACACAACTGTAGGCGGTGACTTGGCTGCTACCTGGAACATGAACGATGGTACTTTCCTATATGAGATGAACCCGGGTTCATACACCTATGAGCATTGGGGTGAATACACGATTCAGTTGGTGGTAAGCAATGGTTCGTGCAGTGATACCACGTATCGCACAATCGAGATTTTGCCACCCTCACCGATTGCTAATTTCCAAGGTCCTGCAGAGGGTTGCGTGCCGCTTACTGTGCAATTCTCTAACCTCAGTGAGAATGCAGTAGGATCGACTTGGTCATTTGGTGATGGAAACCAGTCGACCGCTGAAAATCCGATTTACACCTATTATCAGCCCGGTATTTATTCCGTAACGCTTACAGTAGTTGGTCCTGATGGTAGCAGTGATGTGATGACACAAGAGCAAATCATCTACGTGTATGCTAATGCAACTGCAGCATTTGCAGTTACTCCAAACACGGTAAGTGTGCCAGGTGAGCCAGTTTATTGTTTGAACCTTTCTGCCAATGCAACCAGCTACTCATGGGATTTCGGTGACGGTTCGACTTCAACGGAAGAGAATCCGTTGCACTACTACCAGGAAGAGGGCGACTATGATGTTACACTCGTAGCAATGAATGAGAACGGATGCTCAGACACCCTTCTGTTGCCAGGGTTGGTGAACGCGAATGACATTGGAATGATTGAGTTTCCGAATGCGTTTTCACCCAACGTGGTGGAGAGCAGCGGTGGCTTCTACAATATTCACAGCCTCGACAACGACGTGTTTTTCCCAATTCACAAGGGTGTTGAAGATTACAAGTTGCAAATCTTCAACAAGTGGGGTGAGTTGCTCTACGAAAGCGGCGATGTAGCAAAGGGCTGGGATGGTTACTACCGCGGTCAATTGGTGAAGCAAGATGTGTACGTGTGGAAGGTAGAAGCTCGATTTGTGAACGGTCAGAAATATGATAATGCCGGAGATGTAACCGTAATTGTTAAATGAGCGTACAACTAGAAAAACCATCGGTAAAAAACTACCAGAATTATGATGAATCGTTTCCTGAACATAGCGCTATTGTGGCTTTTGGCCATGGGCACGCAAGCTCAGGATCAGCAATTCACACAGTTTTACGCCGTGCCCACTGCGGTTAGTCCATCCTTTGCCGGAGCATCTATTCAGAGCCGAGTGAGTATGCAGTATCGAAACCAATGGGCTGCGATACCAGGCGGTTTTAACTCAGGCAACATCACATTTGATCAGTTTATGCCCAACCTCAACAGCGGCATTGGTATGCTGGTGAGCTATGACCAGGCAGGATCGGGCGCTTTGCGCTCTTCGACTGTGGCAGTTCAATACGCATATGAAGCTCGCATCAAGCGCAATCTTTTTTTCCGACCTTCTTTGCAATTGGGCTACGGACAAAAGTCGATCGATTTTGAAAAGCTAACCTTCTATGATCAGTTGGTTCGCGAGGGCGACGAAGCGTCATTGGAAGCGGGCACCGTGCGTCCGGTCAATTATTACGATATGGGCGCGGGCATGCTTCTGTATAGCCCGAAGCTTTGGTTGGGAGTTTCTGCGTTTCACAACAACGCACCCGATGTTTCCTTATACGATTCACAGAAAACACCACTGGCCAGAAAGTTGTCCGTTCATGGTGGTTACCGCATTCGATTGAAGGGGAATTCACTTCGGAAACTCGATCATTACATGGTGGTAGCGGCCAACTACTTGGCGCAGCAGCAATTTGATCAGCTCGATCTCGGATTCTATTATGAGTTTTCGCCCATGATTTTGGGTATGTGGTATAGAGGCTTGCCTATGAAGAGCAATTCTTACGGCTACTTTAATCACGATGCACTTGCTTTCGTACTTGGTTTCCAAGCAGGCAATTACAAGGTGGGTTACAGCTATGACATTACTGTTTCCAAGCTAGGCATAGCCAGCAGCGGAGGGTCGCATGAGGTTTCGTTGGTGTATCAATGGGCCAACAAGCACAACCAACGCGCGAAGAAAATTCGCATCATGCCTTGCGCGAAGTTTTAGTCTTTAGCGGATAATATTCACTTCGCGCTCCAATTCAATTCCAAATTTTTGTTTGATGTCTTCAATGATGGACGTGCTTAGATCGTAAATCTGATTTCCGGTTGCTCCTCCGTAGTTGACGAGCACAAGCGCCTGTTTGTCGTGCACACCATAGTTTCCCATGTTTTTTCCTTTCCAGCCTGCGCGTTCAATGAGCCAGCCTGCAGGCACTTTCACATGTTCGTTGTCGATGGGGAAGCAAGGTGCATTGTTGTGATGTTCCTGAATTTTGCGATAGACATCCATCTGAACAACGGGGTTTTTGAAGAAGCTTCCTGCGTTGCCGATTTTCTTGGGATCGGGCAATTTGGATGAACGTATGTTGATGACCGCCTTGGCGATGTCTTTTATGCTAATGTTGTCTAGATGCATTTTATCGAGCTCCTCTTCAATAGCGCCATACGAAGTGTGTAGCACAGGGCGCTTGTTGAGTCGAAACGTGACGGATACAATGACCCATTGATCTTTTTGCTCTCGCTTGAAAATACTTTCGCGGTAACCGAATTTGCATTCGTCCAATGTGAAAACACGCATGCTTCCATCGGCTAAATGAATGGCTTCCAGTGAGTGAAAAACGTCCTTTGTTTCAACACCATATGCACCAATGTTTTGCATGGGGCTGGCGCCTACACAACCGGGTATGAGCGCTAAATTTTCGAGGCCTGCATAGTTGGCTTGAATGCAGTGCATAACCAATTCGTGCCATACTTCGCCTGCAGCGCTTTTCACATAGT
>CALQJP020000239.1 GCA_943330925.2 Chryseobacterium gleum | reverse complement strand
TCATCGAACAAGACAGAACATACACTTGATTTTTCAATGTTTTTACAGTACTCATAGAATGTATAGGGTTTTAAATGGTTATACGATTTTTTGGGGCGTAGCTATCCGACGACCACACGGTTGTGATTCGAATGAGACAATCGAATAAGAGGGAAGGGTTTTAAGTTGTGTGGGTCATGAGAAATTTTAATATAATTAAAAAGAAGGGATTTGTCAAGTATTGTTGAAAGGTTTTTGGATGCTGCTGTCTGCGATTCGACTTGTTTACAGTTTTTTATTCAGCAATGACGGGCTTTTTAGGTTTTTCCTTGTGCCGCCCCTTGACTTTTGTGAGGAATTTTTGTATGTTTTAATTCCTCTCCAATTAAACTTTAAAATCACACTTATTTAATTGTACTGCTATGCAAAATCGAGTTATCCACCGCTGCTTTTTTCCCTCCTGTTTTCTCCAACCAACGGATGCCGCTATCTTCTAAGACACCGTCCCTCGTCCCTCGTCCCTCGTCCCTCGTCCCTCGACCCTAACTCCCAACCCCCAACCCTCGCCCATGAAACCCATCACCCCCAACATCGCCAACCTCAACGATCACCAGGTTATCATGAACGCTGAGTATTACGAAGCGCAGCTTAAACGCTTGGCTGTCGAAGAGAAGAAAATGGAATTGCAAACGAAATGGAAGTTCGAAGCACAGCAACAGCAGTTTAAGCTCGATCAGGAGCGTATTCAATTGCTGAAGTCATTGCTGACGAGTGCTCTGAATGAGGACAATTGTTCGATTTTCAGCAATGAGACGCATGTAACTCCTGTTTTTAACCCGGATGAATGCGCATTCCTGCGCAAGCGTATTTTGGATATTGTGCGGAGGTGGAATGTATAGTTGATTGAATTTTCTCCGTTTTACGTTGTTTATGTTTGTTCGACGTCTATTCGTTTCCTAAGAATTATATACCCATAAACCTATCTCTATGTCTAACAGTTCCAAAGGTTTTCTTACCGGATTACTAGCATTTATCGGCAACCTATTTTTTGTGTGGGTCATTTTTTTTGTGCTCTACAAGCTTTTCACGAGCTCAAATCCGGGAGTTAGACTGCTCATGTGGATTCTTATGTTCTTCTTTGTCGTCAACATGTATTTGAAATACTGTAAATGACGCTTAGGACAGTAGCAGAATTTAATTAAGTTACCGAATACTAAATTACGAACAACCCTGTTTTACCGGCACACTGCTTTATACATTCGTTTATCTACTAACTCTTCCGTTATCACCCTCGCCCATGTCCAGAAAAATCGTCCAGATCCTTCTCGAAAAACTCGAACAGGAAACCCGTCGAAGCGCATTCCTGAATTGCCTGCAAGGCTTTTCTTCCGGTACACGCTTCGACGTGACGCGTCTCAATCAACTCGATCCGTTTACTGCGCGCGATGTTATGCGAGAGCTTTTTCATGCGGAAGCTGGTGAAGTGGAGGTGAAGCTTACGGATGATGTGCCGTCGGATTCGCTGGTGGATCAGTTCAAGTATTCAGTGGCTTCCGATGAACTCGATGATGTGTTTCGAAAGCTCTATGCGAAAGGAGCTGATCTGTTTCGGGAAACGGGGCAGCACTCTGCGTATATCGGTTTTCCGCTGTTGAGTCACTTCGACCCGTTCGATGATACCAAGAGCTTCATGGCACCGCTCCTGTTTTGGCCGGTGACTATTACGCCCGGTAAGAACTTCGATCGCTGGTACATCACTAAAAAGGAGGGAGGCGAAATACGCCTCAACTATGCGCTTAAAAATTGGTTGCTCGACAATAAGATGCGATTGCCCGATGAGCCCGATGCTGATATTCTCGAATCGGGAAGTATCTCGTATGAGCAACTCGAGCGCTATTTGGTCTCTGTCGCTGAGATTTTCAATGTGCCCGGCCAATGGCGCGACCGTTATTTCGTTACCGATACACTCGGACCTGAACCCTTGCGCTATGCCAATCTGAAAAGCTTCGATGCCGACCAACACCGCATAGGCTTTGAACTGCACCTGTCGGCCGTTATGGGTATATTCCAGGCCAACAAAGAGGGAATTATTCAAGACTTAAAGGCTTACCTCGGTCAGCAGGAAACACTCGATATCGACGAGGCTGGCGATTCGCTTTTCCAAGAATTTCCATTCTCACTGGTCGATCTCGATCCCGCACAGTGGAATACCCACGAAACGATTGGCAATGGCGGACATGCCGTTGTGCATGGTCCTCCCGGAACAGGTAAATCGACCGTGCTAACGGGAATTATCTCTACTGCCTTGGCCAACAACCGCCGGGTGCTCATGATTAGCGAGAAGCGCACCGCATTGGAGGTTATTGCTCAAAAACTAGATGCGCTTGGTTTTGAAGACACCTATGCCACCATTGCAGATGTTGTGGATGGCAGACGCGAGGTCGTGTCCAAGGCACGCAACATCCAGGATGCTTCACTCAACTGGAAGCCTCAGGCTCCCGGTGATTATGCCATTGAGCGGAAACGATGGGCACAGTACCACGCGAAATATGCTTCCTATTGCAATGAGCTCAACGAGGTATTGCTAAAAGGTATGCGCTTCGAAGAAATGATGCTGCATTATCTCCGCATGAGTGAGTCAATAGAGGAACTGCCGCTTTCCGCCGGGATGCTCGCTCGCATCGATTCCAATCCTGATGAATTCCATGCACTGATGGAGTATTTCTCTGAACGACATGATGTCCGCTGGACCGACTTTATTGCTTTTTACCAAGCCAATCGCTGGCCGAATGAAGTTTGCTCTGATGAAAAGGAATACGTTCGTTTTCGGGATGAAAAATTGAATGGACTGCGCCGCGACATTCAAGTTTTGCGCAAACAGGAGGTGCTGCTGCAAGAGCTTATAACATTGCAAGAGGAGCATGATGCTTATATGATTGAAGGAGGTTTTATGCGCGCTATGAAGCGTCTGTTTTCAAAGGCGCGTCGCAGGCATCATCAATACTTCAGTCAACTCAGCAGATGGAATGCTGCTGCCGGTGATATTCTGGAATTCCGATTTGAGCTTGAGACCGTGACAAGCACTCTGCATTTGCGTTTAACTGAGCTTTCGGTTGTAGAGTCTTTCGACTTGTCGCCTGAAAGCATGCAGGCATGCACAGCAGACTTTCGCAGATTGATTGCCCATAATCGACTCGAAGTGCTGGATGATATCATGGGCTTCTTACAAACGTCGCAGGCGCCGGCTTGTTGGGAGAAATCCGTCTTTAAGGTGCTCATTGAACGCAAGAAGATGCGCATGCACTCCACATTCGCCTGGGAGGAGATGAAGGAGTTGATGGTATGGCTGAAAGATCAGCGAGAGGTCGGTAAGAAGCGTGTGAGCAATTACTATCAGCGCAATGTGCAACGCGAAATCAAGCGAGCCGACAAGTCATACGGTATGCGACGCTTGTACAACTTGCGCGGTGGGCGGGGGCAGGAGCGCAACAGTTTGCGCCAAATCGTGCAGTCAGACCCGGAGCTGTTTCTTTCTCTTTTCCCGGTCACGCTATGCACACCCGAGGTAGCTTCCATTCTGTTTCGAGGGGCGCGGAATCTTATTGACTTGGTCATTTTCGATGAAGCCAGTCAAATACGGGTGTAAGACGCCTTCACCGGATTGCTGAAGGGACGCACGGTAGTAATCGCCGGTGACCGTCACCAGATGCCTCCTTCCAATTGGTTTGAGGCGGATACCGATGATCGATTGACAACGGCGCTTTCCGACAGTGTTACCGATGTGCTCGCGGAGCAGGCGTTACACGCGGAAAGCATCTTGGATTTCGCCATCCAGCATCGCTATTTTGGGGATACGTATCTGACCTACCATTATCGCTCGGAGCATGCCGATTTGATCGCATTCTCGAATGCCGCTTTCTATGGGAATCTCAAGCCTATGGCCTTGAATCATATTCAGCAGCCTTTTGGATTTCACGCAGTGAATGGCCTTTATGGAGGTCAGACGAATGAGCAGGAAGCTTCAGCGGTAGTCAAATGGCTGCTCGCTGTTGAGTCGAATGAGCATGACGAACTCCCATCTATTGGCGTGGCGACACTCAACCTGAAGCAGCGCGATTTGATTCTGAAGTTGCTCATGCGTGAGCGACGATTATCCGATGAGGCGAATACCAAGATTGCACGTTTGGAGGAGGCCGGTTTATTCATTCGCAACCTGG
>CALQJP020000238.1 GCA_943330925.2 Chryseobacterium gleum | reverse complement strand
CAATGCGCCAACCCGTCATGGCAAACGCCTTCGACACGCCGTTCACGGTAATGGTGCGATCCATCATGTTTCCGATCGATGCAATGCTTGCCGTGCGACCACTGAAGTTGATGTGCTCGTAGATCTCATCGCTGATGACGTAGAGCTCTTCCTTTTGCTCGATAACATGCGCGAACGCTTCAAGCTCCTCGAGGCTATAGACCGACCCGGTCGGATTGCACGGTGAAGAGTAAATGATGAGCTTGGTATGTTCGTTGATGGCCTGTTCGAGCTGCTTCGCTGTTATCTTGAAGTCCTGCTCCACGGTTGCGGGCAACATAACCGGAATACCTCCTACGAGGCGCACCATTTCGGCATAGCTGACCCAAAAAGGGCTTGGCATAATCACCTCATCGCCGGGGTTCACCAATGCATAAATCGTATTGGCAATCGCCTGCTTGGCACCGGTCGAGATTACAATTTGTTCGGGGGAATAGTCGAGACCATTATCGCGCTTAAACTTCGCTGCGATCGCCTTGCGCACCTCCGGAATACCGTTTACCGGCGGGTAGTGCGTGATGTTATCGTCGATGGCTTTTTTAGCCGCGTCTTTGATGAAATCGGGTGTATTGAAATCGGGTTCGCCCAGCGAAAGACTCACAATGGGATGTCCTTGTGCAGCGAGTTCGCGGCTGAGGCGAGCCATGGCCAGTGTGGCCGACTCGTTGAGCTGGCTGAGAAGGCGGGATACAGTACCCGTCTTGCTTTGCGTTTGTTGCATACGTAGTGTGTTTGCTCGCCAACCTTCAATGTACCAAGCGGCGAACGACAAAAATAGTTTCAATTGCCTTGTTTACAAGGAACCAAGCATTAGAATTGGAAATAAATGAACGGGTGCATATCGGCCGACATAACCTGATAGGCGAAGAAGATGACACCGATGCAAATAAGAGCCAGGGCAGGAATTGGAAGCAGCGCAAATCGCGTTCGGTAATTCTCCTTCCACGAAGCGGGCAACCAATGCACAATCATCCCGAATAAAAACACAAGGAAAACAGTGCTGTATGCCATCAAAACCTGCGGAGCAACGCTCCAATCCATGTGCATGAAAATCTGCTCGAGCATAGAAGTAGCCGACCAGAACTCCGACCAGATATCGTGCTGCTCGTCGAGACCCGTCCAGGAAGTGTTGCTACCCGCTCGGAACCACACGCGGGTAAGTGTGATGAAAGAGAAGGTCAGGAATATGACCCATGCGCGCACATACCAGCGGTCTTTGTGATGTTCCCACGGACTGATTTTTTTCCAGAGCTTATAGAACACCAGCGCGAATCCATTGAGCGCTCCCCAGATGATGAAGTTCCAGCTCGCACCGTGCCACAAGCCTCCGATGATCATGGTGATCATCAAATTCAAATTTGTGTTGAGCCAACCGGCAAACGACTTCACCCACTGCGCAACAATGAGCGCTACCGCCATAGCACCTGCACCCACAGCAATGACCATCCACGACGAAGCCAGCGCGCCAACCACCAAAACGATAATTGTCAATGTGAAATAGGTGCCAACGGTTCCAGCTTGATTGCCCCCGAGAGGTATATAAAGATAATCGCGCAGCCAGTTGGAGAGCGACATGTGCCAGCGCCGCCAGAAGTCGGCCACGCTTACAGCCTTGTATGGTGAATTGAAATTCTTTGTAAGGTGAAAACCCATGAGCAGCGCCACGCCAATGGCCATGTCGGTGTAGCCGGAGAAGTCGGCATACACCTGCAGACTATAGCCATAGATAGCCATGAGGTTTTCAAAGCCTGTGTAAGATGTTGGGCTGGCAAATATTCGATCGATGAAGTTGACCGCGATGTAGTCGGCAAGTAGAATTTTTTTAATGAAGCCATTGAGAATCCAGAAAATAGCCAAGCCCCACTCAGCGCGGGTGAGCTGATACTCCTTGTAGAGCTGCGGTATCAGATCGGTGGAGCGAACAATAGGCCCAGCTACCAACTGTGGGAAGAACGTCACGAAGAAAGCAAAGTCGGTGAAGCGTTCCACGGGCTTGAGCGTGCCGCGATAGACCTCCACCGTGTAGCTGATGCTTTGAAAGGTGAAGAACGAAATACCGATGGGAAGTATGATTTTATCGACCTCGAAGTGACTACCGAAAAAACCGTTGCTCCAATACGCCAGCACATTGAACACGCTGCCCGTGCTGCCGGTCATGGAGTTGTAGATATCGGTAAAGAAGTATGCGTATTTGAAATAGAACAGCACACCCAGATTCATGCACACGCTCAGCGCCAGCCATCGCTTTCGGGCTGTCTGATTTTCAGTGGATGCTATTTTCTTACCCACGAGAAAATCCCACACTGCCGTGAAAAGCAAGAGCAGGAAAAACAATCCGGTGGTTTTGTAATAAAAGAAAACACTGGCGATGAAAAGAAACGTATGACGCAGTGTTCGGTTGCGATGAACAAACGCATCGACGACAAGCACCAATGCGAAGAAGATCCAAAAATTAATGGCAGTAAAGATGAACGGCGCCTTTGGATCAAAAGCAAGAAACGACATGATGGATGACCACCCTTGCATGCTTAGTTCTTGCCTTTAAACGTAAGAGTTTTCTTGGGGCGATCGCTCTGCGGCTTGTCTTCGCTTGACTGTCGCGGGCGCTCCGGCTCGCTGTCTCTTGGTTTTTGCGGGCGAGCGACCGGCGCTTTTGTTTTTGGAACGAATGGTTTGTCGACCCATTCCGCTTCAGCCGGTGCCTCCTTTTTGGGAGCCCTTGCAGGTCTTACCGATGGACCATCTCCCTCTTCTTCTGAAAGCAACTTGGTATTTTCCCATCCCTCGGGGATTTCGCCGGTCTTATTGAACTTGATGCCCATCCGAGTGAGCAATATCTTTCCTTCCTTGAATAGCATGCCTGCCGCCTTTTTGAAGGTCTTCTTCGACATATGCAGGCGCAGTTTTACTTCTTCCGGATCGGTATCGTCGTTGAGGCGCACGTAGCCGCCGTTGGCCTCGAGGTAGTTCATGATTTTCACTTTCGCGTCGTCGAGCAATTCCATGCCCTCACGCTGCATACTCACTACAATATCCTTTCCCTCAACCTTGCGCACATAGCCCTTTATCTTCTCACCCAAGCGCACGTTGTCGGTCATTTCCTGGCGGAACAACGCACCCACGTATTTACCATCGATGATGACGCGGCGACCGATTTCTATTTTCTCTGCGATGGTCATCATCACCTCATCGCCACGCTTATACGGAATCTCACGACCGCGCAAATGGCGATTGAGTTTGGTTGTTGCATAAAGACGGCGGTTTTCAGGATCATCGAGGAGAATCACCAATGCCATGCGGCCATCTTCCAAGCTCTCCACCTGCTCAGCGTGCGGAATAAGAACATCGCGGCGCGAACCGATGCTGATGAAAGAGCCCAAACTGTTGGAGCTCAAAACACGGTAGCAACCTACCTCACCCACTTGAAGCGATGCAAGTTGAGTGGTTGCCTCTAGGTTTCTCTCCTCGTTGTAGTAGGTAAAGACCTCCACCTCAGTGCCGATTTCGGTTTTGGGCTTGAGCTCACGACGGCCTATAAACACATTATCGGCCTCGCTGCCCAGCAGATAGCCCTTTTCAACTACCTCAAATACAGGCAGGGTTTGAATTGTACCCGGATGAATTTGCATGATTTCCTCTCATTTCCTCGGCAGGCGTGATTGCCTCCGATTGTGCAAAGAAACGGCTAATGTGCGGGTGTTGGGTCACAAACATCGCAAAGTGCTAACAATGGAGCGGGGACTGAGGACTAGGGACTGGAGACTGGCTGAGGCAGAAGAACTAATTACAAATGACTAAGTACGGGCAAGGCATGGCTTCTCATGGGTGGGCGGGGTGCCAAATGAGCCGCACCTGCAGTGCTCTCCTCTTCTGTGGAGAGGGGCTTGGGGTGAGGCCTGCGGCGCAAGGCAGAAAGACGAGACAACTTCAGGTCTCGACTGCGCTCGGCCAACGGAAAGCGTTAACAAACGTACAGGCCTCGGCTCCGCTCGGCCGGCGCTGCAGTCACCGAGCGGAGCCGAGGTGTGGTCACCGAGCGGAGCCGAGGTGTGGTCATTCGCAAATAGCCCCGGAGCCCGAGCGGAGTCGAGGGCCCCACTGCCTCAGAAAAAAAGGGGGGATATCTTCAAAAAAATTTCCTCGGGGCTCAGCCACAT
>CALQJP020000237.1 GCA_943330925.2 Chryseobacterium gleum | reverse complement strand
GCAAAACCATCGATCAATTCAAACCCTTGAGCCGCGTTGATGGAAAGCATCGCATGTGCGAGCACTGCGTGAAGTTTATCGAACACGGGTTCGCCAAGTCCGGCAGGCAAGCCTTTGCAAACACATACAATCGTCCCACCTACACTGTCTCCGGCATCACGCGCTTCTTCGATACACGCCAGCATGTGTGTGGCTGTGGCTTCATGCGGACAACGCACTACGTTATTGTCGACCTGAGATAAATCGAGTTCATCATAGCGCACAGGTACTTCAATGTGCTTCACACTGTGCACATAGGCTTGAACAGAAATGCCTGCTTTAGCCAGCAGAATTTTCGCGAAAGCACCACCTGCAACGCGCGCAGCTGTTTCGCGTGCGCTGCTGCGCCCGCCTCCCCGATGATCACGTATACCAAATTTTTTATCCCATACCTCATCGGCATGACCCGGACGATATAATTCTGCGAGTTCGTCATAATCTGACGGCTGCTGGTCCTCGTTGTACAAGACAAATCCGATGGGTGTTCCAAGCGTCATCTGATCGAACACCCCCGAAAGGATTTCGATGCGGTCCGATTCTTTGCGCGGCGAAGTAATGGAACTCTGCCCGGGTCGACGACGATCCAACTCAAACTGGACGTAATCAATTTCGACCTTCATGCCCGCAGGCATACCGTCGATTACTCCGCCAATA
This sequence comes from Chryseobacterium gleum, assembly GCA_943330925.2. GTDB lineage: Bacteria > Bacteroidota > Bacteroidia > Flavobacteriales_D > Sanyastnellaceae > JAIBBG01. The sequence goes on along the minus strand of CALQJP020000237.1, from coordinate 3,521 downwards.
GCAGGGCCGTGCGACTCACCAAACGTGGTGAGGCGAAAGAGTGTTCCAAATGAATTTCCGGGCATAGGGCGAAGGTATGAACAAACGATTAGAACGATTGAATAGCATAGTTCAATTCCAAAGAAGTCTGAAGTGCATTACACAGAATATAGAACAACAGCAATCAATGCTCTTCGCAGTGAACCTCATAAGTAGAATCAGCTACGACATAACCCGAAGCCTCGATAGCCGCCAAGTCATCACCACAATACTCGCCTATTTCAACTATGGATCCATTGGAATCATAATGACAATCATGGCACTTCTTCTTACATGAAACGGTGCATAAAGAAACAACTACTGCAAAAACTAAGATTGTGTATTTCATAGGATTGATTGATTTTACAATTTGAACTGAATACTGATATAGGCATTGCGACCGGGAGCCGGCATGCCAATGTTTTTCAACCTCGACAAGTGATCGATGTATTGCTCATTCAACAGATTCTTCACACCCAATCGAAATTCCCAGCGCTGCCTGCCGGTAAGGTCAAATGAAACAGAAGCGTCGAGCACATGGTATGACTCACTCGGTGATTCCATGAAAGCAACTTTGCGCTGAGCATCCATGTAGGTATGCATCACATTCACTTCACGCAAGCCAAACTTGCGATTCCTATCGAACGAATACTTCAGTGTAGTCTGCAATCGTTGGGGTGGCAGAAGAGATACGCTGCTATCGGATGGTGTTATCGTGTTGATGTACGACCACGTGGTCTCGAAATGAAGATTATGCGCAAAGTGCGGGTGGTAATGAATACCGACATCGTTCCCATAAAACACCACCTCTGAAAGCACATCGTAAGCAAAAGCCGGAATGCCATCCACATCGTAACCCAGTGGCTGCAGATAGATGTAATCGCGTATCGCATTCACAAACGGATTGTAGAGCAACACCAAATGATCTCCTGTAAGCTCCACCGTCACATCTGCCTGGCGTGCATACTCGGGATTCAAATCCACGTCGCCAATTTCATAGCGCAACGCTCCGTGATGAAATCCATTGGAAAGCAACTCGGTCAAATGCGGGGCTCTGTAGCCCGATGAAAAAGAGGCACGAAACGTAGCCCAGTCCGTGTGATAAACACCCCCGGCCGATGCATTAAATCCTTGATACGTGCGCGATAAAATTTCTTCATCGCTATCATAGGCATGTAAAAAACGAACATCGTAGCGCACTCCTCCCTGAACATTCCAGCGAGCATTGCCATACTGTGTTGTCAGGTAAGCCCCTTGGTCCAATGTTCGAGAATCGGGAACGAGTCGGTCCGAGGCATTCGGTGCATTTGTATTCCACTGATGCATACCCTGCAAGCCTGTTATCACCTTCCATTTATCGCCCGAAGGCTTTACCACCCATTTCGCATTGTAGAGCGCGTTCGTCAGCGACATACTTAAACTGGGAATCGTCACCTTCTCATCATATTCAATCAGACGGTTCGAAGTGGCTCCCGCCAGAAACTGAAATTCGGATCGCTCGCGGAACCACTTGTTGTCGAACGACAAAAAATGATTATTGAAAAACTGAGCAGGCAGGGTGTAAGAGCGTCGCTGAGTTTCTACCTGAAACGACTCGGGTGTGGCTGTCGAATCGTGTGTGTGCCCTGGAATACCCGAAGTAGTGTGACTGAACGTGTATCGCACATGATGGACGCTGCGTTTGCCATTGAAAGAAAGGACCGATTTCAGCACCGCCTCATTGAACCTTGAATTCTGAGCATAACGACCATTGGGCAATTGATAGTCGGCATGATTGCCATAGCCGGCGCCGAGCTGCCACCTCACCTTTTCGCGTGCTTCACGATACATCAAGCGTTGCGTAACGCCCATTGTATTACTCTGAAAAAGCGTTTTGCTTTCTATTTCACGCTTACCCGTTGGTGCGTGCGGCTGATCATTGAAATAGACAACACCTGCCAGCGCATCAGCGCCATACAGCAAAGAAGCCGGACCTTTGATGACCTCCACATTGCCCAGTCCCAGATCGGTTATACCCATGCCATGGTCGCCTCCCCATTGCTGACTTTCAATTCGAAGCCCGTTCATGAGTGTAACCACGCGCATGCCTTGCATGCCTCGAACCACAGGCTTCGCAATTCCATTGCCCAAGCTCGACTGATACACACCGGGAATTCGTGCAATTGCCTCGCCCATGTTCATGGCCGCAATGGCAGTAAGGTCATCGATCTTGCGCGATTCAATGTGAAAAGGATTCTCCGACTGCGCCTGTGAGATTGCGCCTGAAACGGTTACTTCATGCAAATCCAAATGCATTGGCAACAGACGAGCTGTGATAACAGGACTATCGGCCGCGCACAACAGGGTGGTTGTTTCATAACCGACACCCACAAAACGCACATGAAAAGACTTCAGTTGCGGGGCCTTCAATGAAAAAGACCCCAAACTATCTGTGAGCGTGCTTTCATCGGTCTCGACCAGATAAACCGACACATAGGGCAATACAGTTGAGTCATTGGCATCATACACAACACCCACCACCTTCTGGGCACTCGCCCAGCCGGCCATGAGTATAGACAATGCTATGAACAGACTAAATTTCAACATAAGCTACTAATGCAACAATGTTGCAAATATAACAACCCGAATTCTACCGTCAAGGAAAAATGCTGAAATGGAAATTGTCGTAGTACAAGAGTGAGGGCTCCCGATTGGTCAGATAGCAACTAAACTTGGTATTTGGCCGATTCAATGGCGGCAAGACAAACGACAAGTCGACACGCTGCCATGCAGAATCCGGCTTAATGAAATCCTTCAACGGCCTCACTTCGTTGTACACTTCTTTGCCGTCAACACTCATCCAAAGCACCACATCGGCATTGATATCTTGCCGTGAAAGTACTTGCATGCTCAGCCATGCTGCATGATAGCCATCACCCCCATCTTGAAAGCCCTCCCACTCCATCGTCAAACCGGAAGAATAATCGGGAGTGCAACAGGCCGCGTCCTTCCCTTCATATACCGCCTCGCGAGTGAGCTGATAACCGCGCCAACGCAATGAGTCTGCTTCTTCGAATCCCATGTGCTCGTCAATCCATGCAGCGCCTTGTGGCATTCCGAGGAATTCATCCAACGACTGCGTATTTCCCTCAGCGCGGCGACACACTGTAATTCTGCCGTTGCTGCCAACGACCTCCACACGCGATAGAATTTCGGGATACTCGCGGAACACGTTGTCCATGAAATACTCATTCTGAAACACGACGTAGTCAAAGGTCCACGTGTTGAATGCATGCTCCACCATCCACTTCGGTGTATACATTACCACGAGTCCCTTGCGGTCCATCAGTGTATGTGGCAAGTTGGGAGCTACTGCGTCGACAACCAGTACGATGGCATCTCGCGAAACACCCAACTCATCCAAAAAAACATCCGCGCCCGTAAAATTCTCGATCGTGTTTTGGGTTCTGTCGTTCACGCCCATTTGATGACGGCTTCGCTGGGAGCGCTGTGGCATGCGAAAT
>CALQJP020000236.1 GCA_943330925.2 Chryseobacterium gleum | reverse complement strand
GAATTGTGACGCAAGGTATGTGGGCGTGATTGTAAACTATTTACAACGAAAAAGAATTTATGAGCATAAAATTAAAAGTTGCGAGTGCCGGCGGGCGGTGGGAGGGGAATAAGATTCCTATAAGTGGCGAGTGGCGAGTGGCGAGTGGCGAGTGGAGAATGGCGAGTGGCGAGTGGCGAGTGGAGAATGGAGAATGGAGAATGGAGAATGGAGAATGGAGAATGGAGAATTGGTGTGGATAGGGGGGGAGGAATTTAAAGAGTGGAGATCATTCTTCATTCTTCATTCTCCATTCTCTGCGTTTGAAATTAGGACTATCGTTTATTGTCAGGGTATAGGTCGCGGATCACAAAAAACGCTGCGAGGTAGATGCCTGTTAATACAGACGCATACATCAAACTGCGCTCTTCGCCCGCATAGCGCATATTGCCTACGCCGTTTTGCAGGTAGTCGGTATACATGCGATGCGAAATGTACCAGCTCAATAGGAACAAACAGGGTGCAATACAGAGGTATATGATGCGAGATTTGCGTGTCATGATGGGCGTTAATTGCGGCTTCCAAAAATAGCGCTTCCAACACGTATCATGGTGCTGCCTTCTTCGATGGCCATTTTCCAGTCGCCGCTCATGCCCATGGAGAGTTGACGGAAGGACTGTAAGGAGTTAAACGCACCTGATTGCAGTGCGTCGAAGGTCGATTTCAAATGCTGAAACTCACTGCGAACAAGTTGTTGGTCGTCTGAAAATGACGCCATACCCATCAGTCCGCATAGCTCAACACCGGGATAATCCTGCGGGTTGAACGAGGAACTTTGCTCCAGTAACTCAGCGGGTGTGAAGCCGAACTTGCTTTCTTCTTGGGCTATATGCACCTGCAGTAGACATTGAATGGTGCGGTTGTTTTTAACGGCCTGCTTGCTGATTTCTTTCAGCAGCTTGAAACTGTCGACCCCGTGTATGCAGAGCACAAAGGGTGCGATGTATTTGACCTTGTTGCTTTGCAAGTGGCCTATGAAATGCCATTCAATATCGGAAGGAAGCAGGGGGTGCTTCTCGGTCAACTCTTGCACATAGTTTTCTCCGAATATGCGCTGGCCTGCGTCGTATGCCTCCTGAAGATCGGACACCGGCTTCGTTTTCGAAACGGCGATGAGCCGAACGTGCGAGGGGAGTTCTTTCTGAAGGCGTTGTATGTTATCAGCGATGGAAGCCATGTCAGAACTCATAAACAACCAATCCGCTGCGAAGTTTGGGTTCTACCCATGTGCTTTTGGGCGGCATCGTTTGGCCGGCATCGGCGATGCGTTTGATGTCTTCGACTGTTGGAGCAAACAGTGTGAACGCAGCACCTGTGCCTTGCTTGTCGATTGTTTGACTCAGCGCTTCAAGTCCTTTCGGTCCTTCCATAAAACTGATGCGCTTGTCTTTGCGCAAATCGGAAATTCCGAAGATGGGCTCTAATACGAGGTCAGTCAGGAGTTGAACATCGAGTATGTCTGAGGTATCTTTCAAGACGAGCTTATACCAGCTGTTTTCTAGGTACATCCCCATTTCGCCTTTATGATGCGGATGAACGGGCTTGTCTGACGGTGTTACCTGAAAGGCGTTTCCAAGTTTTGCAATCACGTCATTTGCGCTCAGTCCATTCAGGTCTTTCACGATGCGATTGAACTCGTAGATGCGCACATTTTCCTCGGAGAGAATGTAGGCCAGGCAATAGCGCATGGGGTCGTTTTCGTTGGAAATCGACGCTTTGTGTTTTTCAAACAACAGTGCGCTGCTGCTGCTGCGGTGATGTCCATCGGCGATGTAAAATGCGTCTTGATTTGAATACGCTTTTGCTATTGCTTCAATTGAAATAGTATCATCGAGCACCCAAAACTGATGATGCACTTTGTTGGTAGTAGTGAAGTCGTATTCCGGACGCTGGCGAGTTTTTTCTGCGATGATGTCGTCGATCGTTTTGCTGTCGCGCGCCATGAGCAACACCGGCTCTGCGTTGATCTTCGTAATGTCGAGGTATTGCACAAAGGTCTCCTCTCGTTTGGCAATGGTCTTCTCGTGGATTTTGATGTTGCCGCTCAGATAATCGTCGACCGAAACAGCGCCGATGATGCCCGTGAAAGCATGTCCGGCCTTGATCTGCCGATAGATGTAAAGGCTCGGCGTTTCATCGCGTTGCAAGATACCCTCCGCCAAAAACGCATCGTACTTGCCTCGCACTTGCTTAAATCTTTCACCGAGATCAACCGTCTTGTGCAAGTTGGTCGCTGTCATGTCGGGGTGTATGATGTGCAGAAAACTATAGGGGTTCTCCATCAGCTTCGACCTCAGCTGCTGCGAAGTATAGCTCACATAGGAGCGTGAAGCCACCAGGTGCACTTTGTCGCGCGTGGGGCGAACAGCTCGGAAGGGGTGGAGGGAGGGCATAATTAGTGGCGAGTGGCGAGTGGCGAGTGGCGAGTGGCGAGTGGCGAATTACTAGGGACTTTGAGCATTTTAGGTGGTAAAGATAGGCGGTAAGTCGATTTGGCATAACGGCCAAGACAGTATGAGAGACGCATGAATGGTGATGGTGTCTTAGCCTTATTCGTTTAGGTGTTTGTTAAGCTCCTGCATAATTAATTTCTTCTCCGGTAGATATAACTGATACTTGCTTACAAAAAGTTGGTTGTCGATGCTTTCAATGGCATATTCAACGAGCACCTGGTTTTGATGTGCTCCTAGAACGATACCGATAGGTGCATTGTCCTCCGGTAAATTGACTTCCTTCTTGAAATAATTGAGATAAAGATTCATCTGACCAACATCTTGATGGCTTACCTCGCCGCGTTTTAAGTCAATGAGCACAAAGCACTTTAGAATGCGATGATAAAAAACGAGATCTACATAAAAGTGTTTGCCGCCAATCGAAATGCGATATTGTCGTTTTTCAAACGTAAAGCCTTTTCCTAACTCCAACAGGAAATGCTGCAGGTTGGAGATGATTTTCTCTTCAAGCTCGCTTTCAAGGTAAGGCACATGCTCCCCTATTTGCAAAAACTCCAAAACAAAGGGGTCTTTCAAGATGTCTGATGGCTGCAGAATTTCTTGTCCTTGAGAAGATAAATTCAGAATAGCTTTCTTGTCTTTACCTCTTGCAATGCGATGATACAGCATGCTCTTCATCTGTCTTTTTAATTCGCGCACACTCCATTTTTCCTTTTCACATTGTTTACTATAAAACCGTATTTCCAAGTCATTATCCGATTTGAGGATTTCAAAATAATGGCTCCAACTTAAAACGTGAGACACCGTCTCACGTTTTGGAAACTCCAGGTAAAACTTTCGCATATAGAGGAGATTGGAACGGCTGAATCCCTTACCGCATCGGAATGTCAAGTCTTTAGATAGTTGATCGAAAAGAAAGGAGCCGTATTCGGCTTTTTGTTTTCCTTGCTGCTCATATTCGACGATGTACTGTCCGACTTGCCAATAGGTTTGAACAAGGATTGTGTTCACGGATAGAGCAACTTGCCTTCGGCCGGCTATCAGCAAGGTTGCTATGCTTTCTATGAGCAATTCGTATTTGGTGTCTTGGAGTTGCATTGGACACTTTTGTTGACTCTGTTATGAAAGGTTTTCTTTCAGAGACACAAACGTCCTTCGAACTATGCAAAAGTCTAATTCCTAAAAGGAATATGATATTGGTATTTTATGCGGTTTATACAATTGAAGGTTGCAGGTTGCATGTTGCATGTTGCAGGTTGAACGTTGCAGGTTGAACGTTGAACGTTGCAGGTAAAACCTAATACCTATCACCTAACACCTAACACCTAATACCTAATACCTATCACCTATCACCTAACCCCTAATCCTTCTCACATTCTCCGCAATCTCCAGCCCTATGCGCTCTTGCGCTTCTACCGTGCTCGCGCCGATGTGCGGCGTAGCGATGATGCCGGGGTGAGAAAGGATGGCGGGATTAGCATTCGGTTCGCCCACAAACACGTCGAGACATGCCGCGCGAACTTTGCCGCTGTTGAGGTTTTCGATGAGTGCAGCTTCGTCGATAACTCCGCCGCGTGAAGTGTTGATGAGGATGGCTCCCTCACGCACGTATTGGAATTCGTCGCTGCCTATCACTGCCGAACCATCAGCCTGCTTGGGCACGTGCAGCGATACGATATCGGCTTCACGCAGCAACGCATGGAATGGCATGTAGGGAACATTCACGTGAACGTTTTGTCCGCCCAAGTCGATGGTGAG
>CALQJP020000235.1 GCA_943330925.2 Chryseobacterium gleum | reverse complement strand
GCGACAACGATGGCAAACAACCAATCGCGTTTGACTTTAGGAGTCGATTCATCGTTTGACAGGAGTGCGAAAAACAATACACACATAGCCATTCCGAAATACAACTCGGCTGTTGTGTAGTAAAACACCTGTCGGAAAAACAAGGTAATGGTAAACAGCAGTAGCAATGAAGCTTTAAAATTCTTCATCCACAAGTGAATACAACTGAAGAGAATCAGGTAGTTGATAATGGGCGCCACAGAGAACAAACGCAAAAACGTATTGATGGAAGCACCGCTCTTCAATGCAGCGAGCGGGAGTATTTGAGCCAGTGCAGCACCCCAGCGACCTAAGGCGATGCTGAAATCGGTGGCGTCGATCATCTGAAAAGCAAAAAAGGCCGCATCAAAATTCATGACGCGTTCACGGTAGAATGCAAACGCGCATGCGAACATGAGCGCTATGGCAAGCACGCCAAGGATGTATAGATTCGAATTGAAATTCTTAAATAGTTTCATGCTGAACGAATTCCGGATAGGCTTCAAAAATAACCTTGTTGCGGCTACCAACCTTCGCAAAGCATCTGTCACCTCAACGGGTTTTCCTTTTCTTTGCAGCGCTAATTGATTGCGCGGGTTCCTTTAACCGTGTTTCAACGAGCTTAAATACAGACCACGCTATGCTAATAGACCTTCGCAGCGACACCGTTACCCGCCCCTCGGCCGCTATGCTCGATGCCATGACGCGCGCCCAAGTAGGCGATGATGTTTTTGGTGAAGACCCCACCGTTAATGAACTGCAGGCATTTGCGGCCGACATGTTTGGTATGGAGGCGGCGCTCTACTGCAGCAGCGGTACACAAACGAACCAGATCGCCATCAACGTGCACACACGCCCGGGCGATGAACTGATTTGCTCCAACCTGTCGCACATCTACCTCTACGAAGGAGGCGGTGTGGCTCAAAACTCGGGCGTGAGCATGCGACTGCTCGAAGGCGACAGAGGTCGTATCACTGCAGCCCAGGTGCTGGCCAACATCAACGCCGACGACGCGCACTATCCGCGCACTACGCTGGTTTCGCTCGAAAACACCGTCAACAAAGGAGGAGGCTCTCTTTACGACCTCAACGAGTTAAAAGCCATACGCGAAGTATGCACTGCGAAAGGCCTTCAGCTGCACTGCGACGGCGCACGTTTGTTCAACGCCTGCGTAGCACAAGGCATCGACGCGAAGGAGTTCGGCAGCATCTTCGATTCCATTTCGATATGCCTCAGTAAAGGCTTGGGTGCGCCTGTAGGAAGTCTGTTGCTGGGCACAAAAGACTTCATCTACCATGCTCACCGCAGACGCAAATCGATGGGTGGCGGCATGCGTCAGGCCGGTTTTATTGCCGCTGCCGGTTTGTATGCCTTGCAAAACAACATAGTCCGCCTGGCCGACGATCATACACGTGCACAAGCACTCGGCAATGCTATGCGCGAGTTGGACTGGGTAAAAAACGTACTCCCTATCGACACCAACATTGTGATAGCCGAGATGCCCGCCGACATTCCGTCAGGAGCCGTTATGGTTGCCCTCGCGAAACAAGACATCAAGTGCTTCACGTTTGGAGGCGATAAAATCAGGCTGGTTGCTCACCTCGACATCAACGATGACCACATCCAATCGTTTGGCGAACGAGTGAATCGCATTACAAAAGCGAATTTGGAGGAAGCATCGAAAGAGCGTTTACCCGGAATGTATTGATATCTTGCGCACATGAATCAGAACAAGGCCTCTCAATCGCCCGTGATACTTATTACCTACGCTCTTTTGATCGTATATAATGCGCTGTATTGGTCAGGCAAATTCCTTGGTTTTCCGCAAGCCTTCTACCTCGAAGTGGGCAAACACTGGAAGTTGATTACTTTCTTAGAGTTTCTGGCTGTAGCATCGGTTGTGGTGGACATTGTCGTTCAATTTGATCGTTTCCCGCTGAAGCAAGCACGCATGCGTATGGTGTTGAGTGCGTTGTTGGGAGTATTGCTGGGTTTGCGCTTTCTATTGGGTGTAATTGAACTCTACATGCGCGGCGAAGTGGGTGGTTAAATGAAAAACTACTACCACATACTTGGTATCGCAGCAGGCGCAAGCGAAGAAGAAATACGCCGGGCATTCAGGGCAAAAGCCAAAGAACTGCACCCCGATGTAAACTCATCGCCCGACGCCCATACCCGCTTCATGGAGTGCCAGCAGGCCTATTCTTTTCTAATCGATTCCACGCAGCGACACAACTACAATGCAATCTTGAATGCCGAAAAGATTTCGGCAGAAGAGCTGCAACGACGCGAAATGGTCTACAAACTTTGGGTGGAGCATCAGCAGCGCAAAGCACGAACACGCACCGCCATGGAATCCGTTCGCTACGATGCGCAAGGCAATCCGCTCACCCGAAAAATCTGGAAAGGTGTTAACCTGATTTACAACATCACTTTTCTGCTGCTCTTCTTGAGTGTGATTATCATTCCCATCTACAACTATTCAAAAGACCTTGAGCGGCCTGATAACCTTCAGCGCTCCCCCATTTACTTTTTGGTACCAATGGCAGTGGGAGTGATTTTTCTGGTCTACGGATACTATTACTGGTTCATACTCGATACCGACAACGAATAAGACAGCCATGCCCACTGAGTTCACCCTGCCCCTCTGTCTTTTTCCTTCGGCCCATTGGCTAGCTCTGTCGATGCCCGATGCGCGCATCAACCTCCACGAACACTACCTCAAGCAAACGTATCGCAACCGCTATGACATACTCGGAGTGAACGGAAGGTTGAGCCTTACCGTTCCGGTTGAAGGGCAAAAGGGGTTGAAGACCGCCATGAAGGACATTCGCATTGCACAAGGATCTTGGCGCAAACAGCATCTGAGCACCCTTCGCTCATCGTATGGCCGGGCCGCCTATTTCGAGCACTATTTCGATAAGCTCGAAGCATGCATTCTGAAGCCGGAAGTCTTTCTAACCGACCTCAACCTGAATGCCCTTGAGTGGCTGAAGACCTGCGGGTTGAACGTTCGGTACACGCTGGTCGACGAGCCTTGGAGCTACCAAGAAGGCGACAACACCTACCTCTGGGAGCCACACCAACCGTGGCCTGCCCTTCCCTCCTACCCGCAAGTATTCAGCGACCGACACCCCTTCATGAGCGGCCTTTCTGTAATAGATCTGCTCATGAACAAAGGGCCACGGGCGAGTGAGTACATCGCTTCGGTAGCCAACAATCACGTTGTATAAATCAACATTCTTTGTGCGTTGTTTAGACGCCTTCTTTGACGAAATTTGGACGCCCTATTTCGGGTTACCAGCATGGGAAGAAAACGCTCCGACATACTGCAACTGTTCCTATCATTGGGGATTGTGCTCATTTCTGCATTTCTGCTTTCGTTCTATTTCTTCAAACTCGATCTTACCGAAGAGAAAAGACATTCGCTAACACCGGCAACCGAAGAGATGCTGGCCAACCTGGAAGACCCGCTCTTCATTCGTTGCTACCTGCATGGCGAATTTCCCGCGGAGTTCAAGCGACTGGAGAACAGCATCAAAGAGCGACTGGATGAGTTCGTTGATTACAGTAGTGGTCAAATTGACTACGAGTTCATTGACCCATACGAAAGCGGCGATGATAAAATTATCAATGAGACCTTCAAGGCATTGGATGAAAAAGGTCTTCGTTTCTCGAACATCTCCTTCAACGAAAAAGGCGCTCAAGCATCGAAACTCATTTGGCCCGCGGCCATTGTAGAATATCAGGGACGTGAATATCCAATTCAGTTTCTAAAAACGGAGTCGCCTTTGGCCACCGACCAAATGGTAAACACTTCCGTGAACAATTTGGAATACGAACTAGCTAACGGCCTGCGAAAAATCACCAGAAAGGACAAACCGGCTATAGCCATCCTGACGGGGCATCGTGAGATACCGGGCATTAACCTCGCTGATTTCATCTTTGGTTTACGTGAGAACTACGACGTAGAACCCGTACGCATCGATTCGCAGATCAACGCCTTAAGCGACAAGGCTGATGCGATGACCCTGCGCACCAATCGTTATGCGGCGTTGGTTGTTGCCGGCCCCGACTCCACCATCAGCGATAAGGATCGTTTTGTGATTGACCAGTTCATCATGAACGGTGGAAAGGTGTTGTGGATGCTCGATGCTTTGAAGGTCAACATGGACAGCCTTCGCAATGCCGAGTCGACCATGGCCGTGAGCAACGAGAACGGGGTGTATGAAAT
>CALQJP020000234.1 GCA_943330925.2 Chryseobacterium gleum | reverse complement strand
GTAGCTGTAAGCATCATATTCTGTATGGCACAAGCCACTGCTTCAATTTCTTCCATTTCATCAATCTTCCCGGTAGGGTCGCGCTCCATGCAAACAGCAATGACCACCGACGATTTCTCGAGGCGCAATGCCATGCGATCGAATTTCGCAGCGCTAAATTTTTCAGCGGGAGTGATGTTCTTATAGAGGTCAGGAACAAACTGCCGAATGCGATTCACTCCATCGCCCATGAACACCCGAAAGCGCCAGGGCTGTGTGAGGCCATGAGTTGGGGCCCACAGCGCGTTGTTGAGCATCAACTCTACCTGCTCGCGGTGAACCTTGCGCGATGAGAACTTTTCAGGAGCAATGCTTCTGCGGTTGCGGATAACCTCGGTTATTTCACTCAGATTGTACTTCATAATTGAACTTCCAGGCAAAGCTAAGCCAGCGATTGTTTGTACAACCATGAAAAGGCAGACAACCGAAATTGCAATCGATTGTTCTTAGGCTAGTACATTGGCCATTCCAAAAGAACTATGAAAAAAACGTATGTAATAACCGGTGCAGGCTCAGGCATGGGACGCGCCACCGCAGAGTTGCTCTCGCAAAACAAGGATATAAAGTTGCTGCTCATCGGGCGCACACAAACAACCCTGGAGGAAACGCTTACAATGCTCGCTAACTCTGAAAACCACACCATCGCTGCAATTGATATTCGAGAAAAAGCCAGCTGGCAACAAACCATTGCAGCGAATTTCGATGAGAACACGCAACTGTGTGGTGTGTTTGCCAACGCAGGAGTGGGAGGCGAAAATCATTACGGCACAGAAGATCGCTGGGATGAAATAATTAGCATAAACCTTACAGGCACGTATGTCACCATTATGGAGTTGCTACCGTACTTGAAAAAAGCGACCGATCCCTTCAAACATATCGTTATCACATCGTCGTGCCTAGCGCGATTTGGTGTGCCCAACTACACGGGTTATTGCACCGCAAAAACCGGCTTATTGGGATTGACACGTTCACTATCGGTTCAGCTTGCAAGCGATCGCATTTTAGTAAATGCACTCTGCCCGGGTTGGGTCGAAACCGAAATGGCGAAGGCCGGCATTCAACGATTGGCCGATCGCGGAGGCGAGTCTTACCATGCTGAGTTTGACAGGCAAATGAGCTATGTGCCATTGGGGCGCATTTCGCAGCCGGAAGAAATTGCACGGATGGTGGCGTTTTTATTTTCCAACCAGCAAACCTCCATGACCGGCCAAGGCATTGACATCAATAACGGATCATACATGCAATGAGAAAAATCGTTTACACCCTTCTAGTCGTTTCGGGTAGTCACATGGCGTGCGCTCAAAACACAACTCCCGCTTCCGACTCTGCTATGCTAGCCACGATCTACAACGAGGTGATGCTGCACGGTGAATGCTATGAAAACTTGCGATATCTGTGCAAGAGTATCGGCCATCGACTGGCCGGATCAGAAAGTGCGCAAAAAGCAATTGATTGGGGAAAAATTACACTGGACCAAACCAAAGCCGACAACGTTTTCCTCATGCCCGTGGAGGTTCCACATTGGACACGCGGCTTGTACGAATATGGCGGCTATACATGGGATGGCGCGCAGAAGCAACTTGCATTGACCGCACTCGGAGGATCAGTGGGTACTGAAGGAAAAAAAATCACTGCTGAAATTGTCGAGGTAAAAAGTTTTGAGGAACTCAAAGCGCTGGGCGAAGAAAAGGTGCGAGGTAAAATTGTTTTTTACAACAAACCGCTCGATGCTACGCTCATCAATACCGGTGCGGCCTACGGAGGAGGCTACCCGATTCGCGGACAAGGCCCGAGCGAGGCTGCTAAATTGGGTGCTGTTGCATGTCTCATTCGTTCACTAACGCTTGCCGACGACAACTATCCGCATACAGGAGCTACCAATTATGAAGAAGGTGTTACACGCATTCCGGCTGCTGCACTCAGCGCAGTTGCATCGCGTCAATTGAGTCAGGATTTGAAGAGTAACCCCGGTCTGCTCTTTAGCCTGGAGCTTTCATGTGAAGCCTTCGATCGGACCATGCAAGCCAACGTCGTTGCTGAAATACGAGGAACAGAGTTTCCGAACGAATACATCACCGTTGGCGGTCATCTCGACTCTTGGGACATCGGTGAAGGAGCTCATGATGACGGAACAGGTATCGTGCAATCCATTGAAATGATACGCACGTTGAAGGCAATTGGCTACAAGCCCAAGCGCACGATTCGCGCTGTGCTTTTCATAAACGAAGAGTTTGGCAACGATGGCGGAGAAACGTATGCGCGCGTTTGCAAAGAATCCGGACTCGTTCACGTTGCAGCTCTTGAAAGCGATGGCGGAGGCTTCACTCCTGTGGGTTTCAATTGCGACCTCAGCGACGCACAATACGACCTCGCACAATCGTGGCTTCCTTTATTAGAACCCTACAACCTGTTTCGATTTCGCAGGGGTGGCAGCGGCGTCGATATTCGTCCGTTGAAAGATGACCGCATAGCGTTGTTCGGTTTGAATGTGGATGGTCAGCGATATTTCGATTATCACCACACCAACAACGATCGCTTTGAAAACGTAAATAAGCGGGAGCTTGAACTCGGAGCAGCCGCAATGACAGCTTTGGTCTACTTGCTCGATCAGTCGGGCATCCCAACACAGAAATAAAAAAAGCCGCCCGAGTCCGGGCGGCTTTTTTATTTCAATTAAGCTGTGATTACTTAACGGTCAATTTAGAAACTGACACGCTGTTACCAGCCTTGAAGTTTACCATGTAGATACCTGCAGCGATACCGTCCAAAGAAATTTGGCTTTGGTTAGCGCCTGCAGACATGTTACCGATGTTTTGAACCTTTACGATATTACCTACCATGTCAACCATTTCGATAACTACCATTTCGCTAGAAGCAAGAGTGTAGTCGAAAGTAACACGATCGGTAGCAGGGTTTGGATACACACGGAAGTCAGCAGCAGAAGCTACTTCTTCGATGCCTACTAGTTGGTTTACGTTTGCTTTAGCAGCAGCTTCGTAGAAACCGTAGCTACCATCGTAATCCCAAAGAACTGAAGCAGTGCTTCCGTCGTTGTTTACAGAGCGAACCAACACTGAACCGTCTGTAGCACCCCAGATAGAACCATTCAAGCCATCACCGTATGCATCGTACCAAGTGAACTGGTAGCAACCGGTTGAAGGCAAATAAGCGTGCTCAACAAGTGATGATGCGTCAGGGTTAGCAGTGCCATATGCAGCGCTAGCTACAACGTTACCGTTTTCATTGGTGATTTCCCATGCAGCTTCTTCAGGCCAGTTGTCGAAGGTGATTTCCATCATGATGTGAGTGGTAGCATCGTCAGCAAAACCGATTGAAGCAGTGTAGTTGTTGTTGCTAGCATCGTCGTCAGCAGAAGTGATAGCAACCTGAAGGTTACCGGCACCGGTCATGCTAACAGTTCCAACGTTTACTTGTGCAATGGCGTAAGTAGTGAGGTTACCTGTCCAGTTGTAAGAAACAGGGGCAACACCACCAGTTACAGTGATAGTGCAAGCAGTAAGTGGAGTAAGACCGTTGTTCTGAATGGTTACAGCAACGTTTACATCGCCGCAAGTCACAACATCACCATTGTAGCTAAGCATCAATGGATCGTTGGTCAACGATGCAGGAGCTGGACAATCGCCAACTGAAGCATACAAATCACCAGCAGCCAATTGACCAACCTCAGTAACGATACGATTTGGGCAAATGCGGTAAATCGTTGGGAAGTAAGCGATAGCATAGTCTGTGTTGATCTGATCAGCAGTTCCAGCAGCTGGGTTAGCCATTGGGAAATCGATTGCAGTTCCTGCTGGGTTCAACCAGTTACCTTGAGTGTTAGCACCTGTTCCGGCCATATCAGCATCGGTAGTACCTCCATCACCATCGATCCAGATAACCATTACGTCATCGCTGGTTGTAGCAGCAACGCCAGGAGCACCTACGGGACCGTGGTTGATATACACTTCATCCAATGCACCGCCGGTGTGATAACCCCAGCATGGGCCGCACCATGTAGCAGAAACATCCAAGAAAACGGTGTAACCCTGATCAAGGTAGCTATACAAGTTGTGTGTTTCACCGAATTGGTCGGTAACAGTAAAGTCCTGGCCGAATGAGCCGGGAGCAAGTTGCGACCAAGACAACACAGGGGCCATCACAGCTGCAACCAAAGAAAGTACAAGTTTTTTCATGAGATTTGGTTTTAATAATGAATTGCAATATTGGCT
>CALQJP020000233.1 GCA_943330925.2 Chryseobacterium gleum | reverse complement strand
TTCTGTTTGGCGCCACGCCAACCCATACAACGGAAATGAATCGCACACAAACAGCATTTTTTCTGCAGGCACATCGTTCTCCTCTTTAAAAAACTTATTATGAAAACCACTTGCAATCCCCGAGGATGCAGGACAACTTTTGACCTCGGCAACGAACGGAAGCAACCTCACATTCTCCAACCAGGTTGAATCTTCCGTAGCGATGGTGATTGCATTGAACCACTTGCTTCTGTGATGCAACAACCCAGGCCCCATAGCCAACACCTGATCGATGTAGGTTTGGTTTACGGGCAAATCAAGCTCGTCAAAACCCAAACTCAGTCGATCGCGACGCTCGATGCACTTCCACGAAAGAAACTCCTCCGGTCTAGAAAGACTATATGGCGAGTTGTCCTTATCGGTAAAACGCACCCAATACTTACCGGGTGCTGTTTGAGCCATTGCATGTTGTGCTTGCAACAGGCAGCACGCAACGATCAGTAGTGAAATGAACAGGCGGTGCTTCATGGTGAACGAATATAGTATTACTTCGGAACAGCCCGTGTGTTAACCAGCTTACCGTCGACCCATTCCTCCACTTTTTCGATGTTTCCGTTTTCGCGGTAGAATACCACTTCGCCTTCCAACTTATCGTCGACGTAATCGCCCTTCATGCGCACTTGGGTGCCCTCGAGCTTTTCGCGGTAGATGATACCCATCTCCTTGTCTTCAGCCGAACCGGGCACTTGCACATACTGCCCTTTGTCGTACCACTCCGTGAACGGACCGTTTTTCATTCCATTCTCAAAGGAATACTCCGACTTCGGGATTTGGGTTTCGTAATATTCCTTGAACGTTCCATTCTCGTACTTGCGTCTTGTTTCCTTACCGCGTTTGTAGAGCAACGCAAGTTTCAATTTGCCATCGGGATAATTGTAATACCACGTGCCATCCTGCACACCCTTGTAATACTTGCCTTCGCAATCGATAATACCCGAATCGAACCACTGCTTAAAAGCCCCTTCCTTTTCCCCGGCGGAGTAGGTTCCCTCTGCCTTTTTCTTGCCATTTTCATAGTACTCAGTGAATGGTCCTTCCGTTCGTCCATTGCTATACGTTTCGATTTTCAGCAACTGGCCACCGTCGAAAAAATATTTGCACGTACCATCGAGTAGCGAGTCCTTGTAGTTTTCATCGGAAATCAATTTGCCCGACTCATTCCAGATTCGCCAGTTTCCATCTTTTCGCTTCTTCACAAACCGCCCTTCTGAGGCCTTCGTTTCCCCATCGGGGTGAAAGAAAACGGCATCCACAACCGTGGTGTCTTGGACGTGATTCATGGTCGCCGCTAGCGTTCCATCGGGGTAGTAGCGCTGCCACACACCGCTCGGCTTGCCGTGGTCATACTTCCCTTGGTAGAGCATATTGCGCGTGTCTTTCCATTGTTGCACCCACAAACCGTCGCGCTTTCCCTTCGCGTCCTTCTTGTTGTAATCGACACCGGCTGTTCCGGCGGGATACTGTGTTCCCGGTTTGGGTTGCGCTTGCAGGGCAGCAATAGCCATGGCCAGTGCGAGTGTTAGCGCGTATTTCATTATTCTATCCATAATCGTCTCAAAGATGCTAAGGGAATCGCCTCAAACAGCAAGTGTGTGTAATTCCCGCCGCGATGTGCAAAAGAACGCTTGTTGTTCGAGCAAAATTGCGTGCTAATTTTGCGCGCCGATCAACGGGTTGTTGGTCGCAACCTAAAAAAATTCTACCATGAAAGTAACCGTAGTAGGTGCAGGCAATGTAGGCGCTACCTGTGCTGATGTTCTCGCACACCGCGAGATCGCCAATGAAATTGTGCTGGTCGATATCAAGCCCAATTTTGCTGAAGGCAAAGCGCTCGACATTTGGCAAACTGCCCCCATCAATCTGTATGACAGTCGCACCATCGGAAGCACCGACGACTACAGCAAAACAGCCGATTCGGATGTAGTTGTTATCACTTCAGGTCTTCCACGCAAACCGGGCATGAGCCGCGACGATTTGATCGCTACCAATGCGGGCATCGTGAAGACCGTAACGGACAACGTAATAAAGTATTCACCCAACGCTAAAATCGTCGTGGTGAGCAATCCGCTGGACGTTATGACCTACTGCGCATATCTTACCGCTAAGGTGGATCGCAGCCGCGTATTCGGTATGGCGGGTATTCTTGACACCGCTCGTTACCGTGCGTTTTTGGCTGAAGCGCTCAACTGCTCACCAAAAGATATTCAAGCTGTATTGATGGGTGGCCACGGCGACACCATGGTTCCACTGCCACGCTACACAACCGTGGGTGGTATTCCGGTTACCGAATTGATTTCAGAAGAAAAATTGAACGCGATCGTTGAACGCACGAAAACAGGCGGCGGCGAAATCGTAAACCTCCTCGGCACCTCTGCATGGTATGCTCCGGGCGCTGCTGCAGCGCAAATGGTGGAAGCCATCGTGCGCGACCAGAAGCGTATTTTCCCTTGCTGCGTATGGTTGCAAGGTGAATACGGCCTGAAGGACATCTTCCTCGGTGTGCCTGTAGTGTTGGGTAAGAACGGTGTCGAGAAAATCATCGAGCTTCAACTCAATGAAAGCGAAAAAGCATTGCTCGACGCTTCAGCGAAGGCCGTTAAAGAAGTAATGAATGTGCTCGACAACATGAATGCGAATGCGTAATTGCAATTCGATTGAATAAAAAAAGGCGCCGCGTGGCGCCTTTTTTTATGGAGTCAATCCTACTATTACTTCTTTTTCGCAGGCTGCAAGGTTGGTTTTACAACTTCCTTCTTCGCCTCTTTCACTTCCTTCGCTTCTACCTTCGCGTCCTTCTTCGCCGGCTCAGTTGCAGGAGCAACAGGCGCATCCGGAATGATAGGAGCAGTAACCATTACAGGCTTCTTCTTTACGAACTTCAACTCGTCGACGATGTTCTTACCGCCCATCAATTTTTCCACTACAAACAATACGTAGCGAATATCAACCGAGATGGTGCGCTGCAACTCAGGTTCGAACGCGATGTCGCCGCTCATGGCCTCCCAGTTGCCATCGAACGCAATACCTACGATGTTACCATCGCCGTCAATTACAGGACTACCAGAGTTTCCTCCAGTGATATCGAGGTTGTGAATGAAGCAGGTTGGCAATTCGCCCTTGCTGTTTGCATAGCGACCGAAGTCTTTCTTGGTGATCAAATCAGCGAGCTTGTCAGGCACCACAAATTCCGGGTTGGTGTTGTCGCGCTTCTCCATGATACCGGCTGCAGTAGTATAGGAGTCGTAATGCACCGCATCGGCAGCTTTGTAGTCATCCACAACACCGTATGTGATACGCATGGTGCTGTTCGCATCGGGAGCGTAGGCTTTACCCGGGTTCATTTCGCGCAAGCCGGCAACGTATTGACGCATGCCCTTGTTAAACTTAGCCGTTGGGTTCATGCCACGGAACTTCATAGCGTGCTCGTTTGCACTGGTAGCGGTTATGAACGCCAAATCCTTGTCAATCACCTTCGCACTTGGCTTAGCCAAAAACGCCATCAAGCGAGCCTTATCGGTGAAGATCGACGAATCAAACAGCTTGTTAGCATAAGCCGATGCGCTGCCTTTGTATTTCGAATCGAGGGTTGCGTGCCAGGTTGGACGATCGGTTGTAATACGCTCACGATACAGATTGGTCAAATTCACGAATACCACTTTGTCTGTAGCTGCGTCATACTCCTTGAAGAAAGCTTCGATATCGCCATTCAAAGCAGCCAAGCCTTCCTTGCGCTTTGCCTCATCGGTTTCTGCGAGAATCTGTTTGATGGCCTCTCCCATTCCAGCTGCGAAGCCCATGAACTCAGCACCACCTGCACCACACAACGAAGAATACGTTGAAGCCTTCACAAATGGATCCCACTCTGAATAGTAATCCTGTACCATTTTCAATGTTTCACCATACTTCGACTTGGTGGTGCCATTGCCATTCAACCAACGGGTGAAATCCGTTTCGATTTTCGCCTTATCACTCTTCACATCCAAACGCTTCAAACCGCGTGTTTGACCAATGTAGTATTTCCATCCATTTGCAGTAGATGCATACTTCGCGGCATACATCAAACGCACGCGTGCATCCTTATCCATCACGCTCTTCCAGCTTTCGAGTTTCATACCAAGGCACTCGATAAGCGCCGGATTGCGGGTGTCGACCGCTTGCTGAATACCATACGAAGTAAGGTAACGGCTCGTGCGACCGGGGAAACCCATGATCATGGTGAAATCACCTTCTGAAACACCATCGATGTTC
>CALQJP020000232.1 GCA_943330925.2 Chryseobacterium gleum | reverse complement strand
CATCATCGGCAGCGAGAGCCATGGTGTTCGCCCTGCCATGCGCTCCATGGTGGATGAGTTTGTCACCATTCCCGGCACTGGACAAGCGGAGTCGCTCAATGCGTCGGTTGCGGCCACGGTTTTTTTGAGTCAATGGCGAATGGCGAGTGGCGAATGATGAATGGCGAATGGCGAGTGGCGAATGGCGAATGATGAATGGCGAGTGATGAGTGCTCATCGCATTAATCACTCGCCACTTGTCACTCGCCATTCGTCACTGCCAAAGGCAACTCCATCCAATGCGTCACATCTCCGAAAAAATGATTGCTGTTGCCTTCGCCTTGCCAGAAGTGTGGGCCGTGCTTGGCGCACTTCTCGCTGGCTGCAGGATAAAAGTCTCTCAGGAATTTTAGAATGACCACCTCGCGCATTTCAAACTCGCCGCTTTTACCGGGGAGAAAAACGCGGTTGCCGGGAATGAGGCCAAGCAATCGTTGTCCGTCTTCAGGCAATTGATCGTGTACTGATATCCATTTGCTCATAGCGTAGGGGGTTAGCGTCCTATGAATACTGCTTTGCGTTTTTCCATAAAGGCCGTAACGCCTTCGCTGTAGTCGTTGGTGCCGCCTGCTTCGATTTGATACTGCTCCTCGAGGTGAAGTTGCTGGTCGAGTGTGTTGGTCATGCTCGCGTTGAGTGCAGCTTTGGTGAGCCCTAAAGCGTGTGTTGGCATGAGCGAAAGGTCTTGCGCCAGTCGCGTGATGGTTTCTTCAAACTGATTGTCGGCTACGCACTTGTAAATCATGCCCCAGCGCTCAGCATCGGCTGCGCTTATTTTTTCGCCTGTCATCATGATGGCTGAAGCTTTCGCGAAACCGATGAGGCGCGGCAAGAAAAAGGTTCCGCCACTATCGGGCACGAGGCCAATCTTCGAAAACGCTTGAATGAATGATGCCGATTCGGTTGCCACAACCACATCGCACGAGAGGGCTATGTTGGCTCCGGCTCCTGCGGCAACGCCATTAACGGCCGCTACTACAGGCTTCGCAATGTTGCGTATTTTTTCAATGATAGGGTTGTAGTGCTCTCCCAAAATGGTTTTGAATCCGGGCGGATTGGGGCCTGTTACTTCCGCTAAATCCTGGCCGGCACAAAAAGCTTTCCCGTTGCCCGACAGCACAATGCAGCGCACATCTTTATTGGCTGCTGCATCGTCGAGGGCTGCCTGAAGAGCCAATGCCATTTCGCGGTTGAAGCTGTTGTATACCTGTGGTCGGTTCAAGCGAATCAAGGCTACCGAACCTACTTGTTGTATTTGAATTGTGTCGTGAATTGGAGACATTCGAAAATTGCGATTTGTTTCGTTGCAATGTTACGATGAAACGAAAATGAGTTGTCATCATTTGCAAGGCAAATTCCCTCGGCTTCGCTCGGGTCATCGCCCTCGACTTCGCTCGGGGACCGTCCTCGGCTTCATTCGGGAATCTGCCCCTCGGCTACGCTCGGGTACCGCCCTCGGCTTCGCTCGGGGACCGTTCTTGACTTCGCTTGAGGATTGGCCCCTCGACTTCGCTCGGGTCATCGCCCTCGACTTCGCTCGGGGACCGATTTTTTCGCTGATGAAAATGCCCCTCGGCTACGCTCGGGTCATCGCCCCTCGGCTACGCTCGGGGACAGCGCCCGGCCGAGCGTAGCCGAGGCCAATGCCTTCGTCAGAATGATGTCGGTGGCCGAGCGCAGTCGAGGCCCGATTTTTCGCATTCAAAGAGGAATGGTGAATATGGAATAACAAGAATATTATTCCTTGGAAAGATTCATTTTGTTCTGAAAATGACTCAGGTTTTTGCATGCAGCGAGTTCTTTTAGTCGCTGTATGTCGCGGTTTATTAGCGCTTCTTTTTTAGCGAAGCTCCATCTTTGAATTTGCTTTTCCCTGCGAAAGGCGTCTTCAATTCTAGGGTAATACTCTAGATATACCAGAATAATCGGAAGCCTCTTGCGTGTATGATTAGAACCATTGCCGGATTTGTGTTGGTGAATTCTTTCCTCCAGTTTTCTCGTGCTACCGGTGTAATAAGTACCATCAGCACATTTTAGGATATACATGTATGCTTCCATGATGTCGTGTTCAATTGACTGAACGATTTTACCACGACTTCTAGAATGGAACTGGCTAGTTCTATTCCAATAAGGAATAGAAAAGTTGATCGCGTTATTTAACTGGATTAGTTACCGCCGCCCCTCGACTTCGCTCGGGGACCGCCCTCGACTTCGCTCGGGGACCGCCCTCGACTTCATACGGGAATATGCCCCTTGGCTGCGCTCGGGTACCGCCCTCGGCTACGCTCGGGGATCGCGCCCGGCCGAGCGAAGCCGAGGCCATTTCTTTCGTCAAATTGTCACCGGTGCCCGAGCGCAGCCGAGGGCTAGTCTCTAAGCGAATCTTAGACATGGCGCCCAAGAGAAGCCGAGTTCCGGTGGCCGAGCGCAGTTGAGGCCCCTGTTGTTTGACTTTAGTCTTTTTGACCTTTATATGTTCTCGTCCAACGGTTTGATCGTTCTCTTCCCCTTCATAAAGCGAATAATCAACTGAATAATCATCGCTCCAAATGCACTCTTGATAATGGCGCCCGGCAGCAGAGATGTGAGTTTTTCCTGCCAACCCATCGGGTCGAGTTGTGCGAGCCAAAAGCCGCCAAATAGTAGTATAATGATATGCCCCAATACCCAATTGAGTATAGAAGGCAATGCCTTGCTGAACATCTCGGTTTCGGCCAGATAACCACATATCAACGATGCGGCTATGAAGCCATGGAAGAACCCACCGTGCTGACCGATGATGATGCCCCAGCCGGCATGATGCCCGGCAAAAACAGGAAAGCCCATACCTCCTGCAAGGATGTAGGCCACAACCGCTGCCGTGCCGATGCGCCAGCCAAATGCCATGGCCCCAAGCAACACCACAAATGATTGCAACGTTATGGGCATCTCTCCTTTTATGTCGATGACAACAGGACCCAATGCGACCAGCAACCCAAGCGCAATAAGCCACTTGATGATGCTGTCGATCAAAACCGATTTGTGAAAATGAAGGATGGATTGTAGCATGGTTGCTTAACGGTTGTCAATGAAAAAGGTCTGAGCTTCTGCCGGTACAAACTGATTGTTCTTGCGGTTTACGTCGGCCATGCCTTCGTATGAATCTATGTGTATGCTCTCAATGGCATTGATGGACTTCGGGATGCTCAACAGGTATGCAGGCTCCACCCATTTCCAGTCGGGAAGAATGGTCCACTTTCCATTGTATCCATCAGCAGGCTTTTCGCCACGCATAATGTCGAGTGCTATCACAAACGTTTCTGCTTCGCCGCTCGTGTATTTCACTTCTACCTCCAGCGGCATAATCATGTCGCCTTTGCGAACAATTGTAACATCCGTGGCGTTGGCAGTGCCGTTTACCATGGCGATACCATAGTCAATTGTTTTGGTGGTATTCACGAAATACTCGTTGTACCAGTCGAGCTCCAGGCCGCTGCGTTTTTCCATGACACGTATCAAATCGTACGGGTCGGGGTGGCGAAATTTGAACGCATCGAAATAGTCGAGCAGCGCGGCGCGAAAGGACACGGGGCCGATGATGTATTCCAACTGTGCGAGATACACCTCTCCTTTGCTGTAGGCTGCCGTGCCGTATGCGTAGTTGGTTATATAGTGATCGGCATGCGTGTCGAGTGCTTCCTCTTTGCCTTCGCGCACGATGTCGAAATAACCATTGTATGCACTTTTGTGTCCGCTGGGCATGCCCGAGCGAAACAGATGATCCATAGTTTCCTGCGTGGCGAAGCTGGTGAAGCCTTCATCCATCCAGCAATATAAACTTTCATTGGTTGCCAACACGCCCTGATACCAAGAGTGCGCTGCTTCATGGACGGTGACACCGGTGAGGCTCGGCAATTTGCGGTTGCCGGTAATGAGCGTTGCCATCGGGTATTCCATGCCGCCATCGCCGCCTTGTATGATGGAGTAGTCGGAGTAGGGGTATTTGCCGTAGTTGTTGCTGAGGAAGGTAAAAGCCCTCACGGCAAGCGGCTGCATTTCCTTCCAAACGGAGGCATAATCTGCATTTTTTTGATAGAAGAAGTGAAGCATCGGTCCGTCGGGCACTTGCGCTTGGTCGTGCGCATAGTCGGGATCGGCCGCCCACACAAAGTCGTGCACGTTGTTGGCCTTGAATCGCCAGGTGTTTTTCTCGCCGGCTTGCGGCTTCAGTTTGGCGCCTTCCGCAGCATAGCCGCAGCCAATTTCGTTGGCGTTTTGAAGAGT
>CALQJP020000231.1 GCA_943330925.2 Chryseobacterium gleum | reverse complement strand
GATGCGTGAAATTGAAGGGGCAGGGCACAGGGCAGGTTAGAGGAGGGAGTGTTGTTGAGCGTTGAAATGAAAGAAGCGAGATCGGAATAATCGTCGAGATAGTCGTTCGTTTTTAGTTCGTAATGCCGGTTTCCCCACAATGCAAATTGGTAGTCGTCGGGGTTGTTGCTGATGAAGTTCAAATCGGCCGGGTAGGTGCATTTGTATAAGTTGCCATCGCCTTGGCCGTCGAAATACGCGGCCGTCATTTGTTCATCGATGTGTTCAACGTTGAGGTACACGCCTCGGTATTCGTTGTTGATGTAAAGTCGTGTGTACGATGTGCGCGCAGCAGCTATCCCGTAAGCGCGAAACAGGTCGTGCGAAAGTTTGCTGCGCATGAGTGAAGGGTCGTTCACGGTTGCAAGTAGATTCAGCTTTTCTAGGTTCTGCCAATCACCGCCTGCATCAAACGTGTTGAACGAAATCTTGAACGATTTCTTGGCGGCATTAAGACTTGTATTACCGCGCAACCGAAATCCAACGTTCGTAACAGTATCAGAAAGTGTTTGGCTCTGAAACACAAAAGTTGCCGGTACTTCATGTTCATTTTCCAGGTTGGCAAAAATCCAATCGAGGCTGTCGGGGTCGATGGTAATGTAGATAGATGAAACCTCGTTCTGCGGAAATACGGGGCCGAACTCGGGGATGCTCTGCGCATGCAAACAAAACCCGATCAGTAAGGTGAAGAGCAGAGAGAACGAATTGTGCAAGATCGAATTCATTTTGCGTGCTTGCGCTCGAACTTGTATAACTGAGCGGGTTTGTGCAGCACCCCTTTTTGTTTTTCTTCAAGCGCTGTGAGTTGATCGCCTTTCAAGATGTTCTTCCGGAAGTTGCGCTTGTCGAGTTTTTTGTCGAGAATAATTTCATGAAGATGCTGCAATTCAGAAAGAGTGAACTTCTCGGGCAGCAACTCGAATCCAATGTTGTCCGCTACCAATTCGTGACGCAAAATTTCGAGCGCGCTGTATACAATTTCGTTGTGGTCGAATGCCAGGTCGGGAATGCTGTACACATCCACCCATTTGGTTTTTCCCGCGAAGCTGGAAGCCTTTGGTTCAAACTCGTCCATCTTCACCAATGAGTAATAACCAACAGTAATCACGCGTCGTTCCGGATGAGCTCTGAACAAACGCAACCATTCCTGGTCTTTCAAATCCTGAACGCGCTTGGGGTCCCCAAAGGTGTGGAATTGTTTGAGGTAAATTCCTTTCAGACTCGTAAGTTCCTTGAGCACACGCTTCGCACATTGATCAAGGCTCTCTTGTTCTTTCACGAGGTCGCCCGGCAGTGCAATCTGCTTGCGGGGCAGTTTCTTGTCACTGCCCGCATGCTTCTGCTCAATGAGCAACACTTTGAGTTTCTTCTCATCGAAACCGAATACAACGCAGTCTACGGAAACATCCATCATGTAATAAAGGGGTAGTGATTTTGCTCGGCTAAGATAAGCGAGCGAAGTTGTTTATAAAATGAATGTCCTATTTGAGCACCTGTGATGGATTCCTGTCCAAATTGCTCGAATGAATCGATTACAATTGAGCCTCTTGCTTTTGATGGTGTACTTGCTTTTGGCAGGCACAACTCAGGCAGCCATGGTCGACACGATATCGGTGTACAGTGCATCCATGAAAAAAAATACACGGTGTGTTGTCATTGTTCCGCAAGCCTCAACCAACGAAAAAGTACCCGTGCTCTATTTGTTGCATGGCTTTGGCGGCGACCACCGGTCGTGGCTTCAGATAAAACCGGAGTTGCCGCAATTGGCCGACGACATGCACATGATAATAGTATGTCCCAATGGCGTGCGTAGCTGGTATCTCGATAGTCCGGTTGATACCACCTTTCGATACGAGACCTATATGACGCAGGAACTCATTCCATACATCGATAGTCATTACAGCACCATCAGCAATCGGTCGGGAAGGGCTATTGCAGGCCTGAGCATGGGGGGCTTTGGCAGTCTGTCTCTTGCCATTCGGCACCCCGATTTGTACGGAACGGTTTGCGCAACCAGTGGAAGTGTCAATTTGCTGAAGAAGACATTTAGCTACAAATACAGAGAGCTCATTCTTGGCAGCGAAAGTGAGCATCAGGTCAATTGGTCGAGAAATTCCATTTTGACGCTGGCGGGTGCAATTCAACCCGGCGCACTGAATGTTATGATCGACTGCGGAACCGAAGATGAGTGGTTAGAAGAGAATCGCAAGTTGCATCAGATTTTGCTCGACCGCAAAGTGCCGCATGATTATGTCGAACGTTCGGGCGGCCATGATGCCGCATATTGGGCCAACAGTATCGACTTTATCCTTCTATTCGTAGGCAAACACATCGCATTAAAATAAATTTAACAAAAAAGTGCTGTTTCTCCTTGATTTATCTACATTGCGTACTTTTTACAATAAGTCGGAAGCAGTTTAAATAGACAAACCAAATCCAACCACGATGACACAAACATCAACTACACAAACAGCCAAAGGAGCTTTGGGCACTTTGGTAACGGTATTTTTCTTTTGGGGTTTTATTGCAGCGGGTAACAACGTTTTCATTCCCTTCTGCAAGCATTTCTTCCACCTCGATCAATTCCAAAGTCAGCTTATCGACTTTGCCTTTTACCTGGCATACTATGTTGGGGCTTTAGGGCTTTTTATTTATGGTAATTTGTCGGGGCTCGATTTGGTCGGAAAGTGGGGGTACAAGAAAAGTATTGTTTATGGTTTGCTGTTTTCAGCATTGGGTGCACTGGCCATGATTTTGGCAGTGAACGGAAACAGTTTTCCGGGCATGTTGCTCGGGCTTTTCATTGTGGCACTCGGGTTCTCCCTGCAGCAAACTGCGGCACAGCCACTGGCTATCTCGCTGGGTGACCCGCTTACGGGAGCCACCCGTGTTAACCTCGGCGGTGGTGTAAACTCATTTGGAACCACCATAGGCCCATTGGTTGTTGCGCTTGCTTTGTTTGGCAGTGCTCAAGCGGTGAGCGATGCGGAAATCAACAGCTTGCCTTTGGGAAAGGTGATTAATCTGTATGTATTCGTTGGATTGCTTTTCGTGGGTGCAGCAGCATTATTCGGATTCTCGAAAAAAGTCCCTGCGGGCATCATTCTCGAAAAGCCTGAGCCGGCGAAAAAGGCAATGGCCAGCATGCTCATCATTACGGGTTTGCTCGTGATGGCATTTGTTCCTGTTTTCTCAAGTTACCGTTCTATAGAGGCGATGCAAATTGCCGATTACGAGCAGCAGATTTCTGTTTTTACGGAGCAATTGGTTGGCGCGTCAGAGTATGATACAGCAGAAATCAATAACAACATTGAGTACAACCAAACCATGATCACCGAGTTGCGCGAGCCACTCGAGAAAATGCGTCTTACCTGGTTGTTGGTTGCCTTGTCGATCATCGTGGTTGCGTTGCCTGTCAACAATGCCCTTGCTCGCAAGAACCCATCCGGATGGGGCGCTATGCAGTTTCCGCAATTGGTATTGGGTATGCTTGCAATTTTCATTTACGTTGGGGTGGAAGTGGCTATGGGGTCCAACCTGGCTGAGCTCCTCAAGCAGCCTGAGTTTGGCGGATATCAGTCTTCTCAAACAGCGCCGTTCATTGCGATGTTTTGGGGCAGCCTTATGATTGGCCGCTGGACAGGCGCAATCGGTGCATTCGACTTTAAACCTTCAACCAAGAAAATCCTGAAGTTTGCAGTGCCTTTGATGGCATTGGGTGTAGTGTTGCTGTTTACGTATTTGGCTGGGCATGATGTCGCTCCTCTGAAATGGTATGTGCTGTGCGTGCTTGTGCAAATGGGTGCGTCATACATCAGCAACGATAATCCTGCGCGCACGTTGCTCTATTTCGGCATTTTTGGAATTATAGCACTAACTGTAGGAACACTCGCCACTGGCATGGTTGCGGTTTACGCAATCTTGTGCGGTGGTCTGGCTTGCTCCATCATGTGGCCTTCCATCTTCACGCTGTCTATTGCCGGTTTGGGTAAGTACACATCGCAAGGTTCTGCTTTCCTTATCATGATGATTTTAGGCGGCTCGATTATCCCGCCTATTCAAGGAAAATTGGCCGATGTAATCGGTATTCACCAAAGCTATGGCATTGCAGTTATTTGCTTCGCATACCTCACGTGGTTTGCCTTCAAGGTGAACCGGATATTGAAGGCGCAAGGCCTTGATGTGGATGGAGTAAGCGGCGGTGGACATTGATATTTTAACACACAGGACACCTTAGTGTACAAAATACACTTACATTTGTGG
>CALQJP020000230.1 GCA_943330925.2 Chryseobacterium gleum | reverse complement strand
TCACGCATTTTTGGAAGCGGCCATGATTCGTCTTCCGTAATGAGTTCCAGGTTGTCGGCAGCATCGCGCGCAGCGTCCATGAGAGGCTTCACTTTGTTGCTGTAGACTTCTGCCTGTTTTTCCAAATCCATTTTTGATGCCTTGTTGCGTTCGGCATTCATTTTATCAAGTGAGTCTTTGATGTTGTTTATCTCAACAGAGATTTGCTTGATAAGGTCGGTTTGCGTGCGTGAAAGATTTTTGGCTTCTGCAGCCGAGAACACTTCTTTCAAGCCAAGTACGTTGTCGATGAGCTTAGTCTGGTAGTCGAGTGCAGCGGGTATGATGTGATTCACCGCAATGTCGTTTGTTACGCGTGCTTCGATTTCACGTTTGCGCACATATGTTTCTACCTCGATTTCATAGCGAGCATGAATTTCTTCGTGGGTGAGCACATTGAGCGTTTCAAACATTTTGTTTACGTCTTTGTTCTTCCACACCTTGAGTGCACTTGGTGTGTCTTTCAGATTGCTCAATCCACGCTTGGCAGCTTCTTTTACCCACTCGTCGCCATAGCCATTTCCTTCGAAGCGAATTGGCTTGCTGATTTTGATGAGGCGCTGTAATTCTTTCAGAATTGCTTCGTCTTTATCGTCGCCTTTTGTGATTCTGGCATCTACATCTTTTTTGAATTGAATGAGTCGATTTGCTACGATGGTATTCAGAACAATCATTGCGTTGGCGCAGTTAGCACTGCTACCCACGGCGCGGAATTCGAACTTGTTGCCGGTGAATGCAAAAGGGGAAGTGCGGTTGCGGTCTGTGTTGTCGAGCAGGGCCTGCGGAAGTTTGCCGATGTTGAGTTTGAGGTCGGTTTTGTCTTCCGGAGTCATTTTTCCGGCTTTGATGTTCTTCTCCAAATCATCAAGCATTCGGCTGAGGTGTTCGCCGAGGAAGGCCGACATGATAGCCGGCGGAGCCTCGTTGGCACCCAATCGATGATCATTGCCCACTGTGGCAATCGAAGCACGGAGTACATCCGCATTCTCATGAATGGCAGCAACTGTGTTTACGAAAAATGTGAGAAACTGAAGGTTGGTTTTCGGATTCTTGCCAGGCTTCAACAGGTTTACTCCTGTGTTGGTGCTGAGTGCCCAGTTGTTGTGTTTGCCGCTACCGTTAACACCTTCGAATGGTTTTTCATGCAGAAGAATGCGGAAGTTGTGTTTGCGTGCTGTTTTCTCGAGCACGTCCATCACCAATTGGTTGTGGTCGTTGGCAAGGTTGGCTTCTTCAAACATAGGAGCCAATTCAAATTGATTGGGAGCAACCTCATTGTGACGAGTAGTTACCGGAATCCCCAATAAGTGTGATTCGTATTCGAACTCTTGCATGAATGCCATAACACGTTCCGGAATACTGCCGAAATAGTGATCTTCCAGCTGTTGGCCTTTAGCAGGGCGCGCGCCAAACAGAGCGCGGCCGGTCATGGCGATATCCGGACGAGCATTGTGCAAAGAACTGTCGATGAGGAAGTACTCCTGTTCCCATCCCAGGGTAACAGATACTTTGTTTACATCCTTGTCGAAGTATTGGCAAACGTTTGTGGCGGCATGGTCAACCGAGTTCAATGCGCGAAGCAACGGCATTTTGTAGTCGAGTGCATGTCCGGTATAGGAAATGAAAATGGTTGGAATGCACAGCGTGTTACCCACTATGAATGCAGGCGAAGATGGGTCCCACAAAGTATATCCACGTGCTTCAAAGGTGTTTCGAAGACCACCATTTGGGAATGAAGAAGCATCAGGCTCTTGTTGCACGAGCATGGTGCCGTCAAATTTTTCCAATGCACGCCCGTCGGTAAGCGGTTTGAAAAAGCTGTCGTGTTTTTCAGCCGTTGTTCCTGTAAGAGGCTGGAACCAGTGTGTATAATGCGTTACGCCTTTTTGAATCGACCACTCTTTCATTGCAGCTGCTACATGATCTGCTGTTTGACGATCGATGCGGATACCACTGTTGATGCAATCCATCAATTTGTCATACGCATCATCCGTGAGATATTCACGCATTTTGTGGTAGTAGAATACGTTGGCACCGAAATATTCGCTGATGCGAACACCTTTGATTTCGAAATGCACGGGCTGACGTTCGTGCAGTTCAGAAAGGGCTTGAAAACGAGTTGACGACATAGGTAATTTGTTTTTTTATTGAAAAATGAATAATTACCCGGCAAAAGTAGGGGGTGTTTTATTGAAATTAGAAATAAATTTTAAAAAGGGGGGTGTTTTTTAAGGGGGTGATTCCAAATTTCAGGTAAAGTTCAATTTCAAGGACTTTTTTCACTTTTGAATGATATCCGTATTTTTAGCCTCCATTCAATTTTAGCACTATGAGAAAGATATCAGTTGTATTCTGGATTGGCCTGCTCATGGCCTTTGGCAAATTTGTTTCGGCGCAAGTTTTTGCTCCCACCGATGGTAGGAAGATAGAAGAGCCGAAAGAATATTTTACGGGCGATTTGACCGACTTTCAGGTTTCTCCTTCAGGCAAGGGGGTTGCGTATTTGAAATACGATAATAACCGGTGGGTCTTGTATTGGGACAACATCAACGGAGGCCGTGAAACCCGTGTCTCAAAATCACAGGAGGCCAGTGTTGTTGATTATCGCTGGGTCGGTGACGACGTTCTTATTTATTCTGTTGGTGAAGGTGAAATTGGAAGCGAATTGCACCGATATGAAACGTTTAACAAGGCTTATAACCGACTAACAAGTACGCCTGTATGGATTAAGTTTCTGGACAGCCATCATTACTCCAGTGGAACTACTTTGTTGATTCGAAGTGTTGACGATGTAACATCAACAAAGGCATATTCAATAATGCCTGGTACACGTGAGTTAAAGCATATTGCTTCAGGTCATGGTGTAGATTGGGTGGAGGGTATTGGCAATGGCGCCACCTTCTATATTCAGCAGTCGGAGGAAGGTTCTCAATTCGTGAATTGCTCGGTTGATGGCGGTGAGAAATTTAGCATCATCCCAGGGCGCTGTTCGTTGAAAGGATTGGCATTGGCCTCGAAATCGGAAGGGATTGTTTATGCTCTCAGTGATTTGAATCGAAACACCAATGCGCTCGTTAAAATGAATATGGCAGATGGTTCAGAGACCGAAGTCCTATTTGAACCCAAGCAATCCATGATTACCAAAGTGCTTTTTTCATCGGCCTCAGCACCTCTTGTGGTTTGGTATGATGGAATGGAGCGAGGTTTTCAGGCAATTAACGCGGATTTTGAAGCTGTACTTTCAGCAATTACAGAGAAGATGCCCACGCTTTATGGCTTTGATATCGTTCATTCCGATTTATCGGGCAATGTGTGGATAGTAAGTGCTATTAATCCCGGCGGTGGTCGGTTGTATTATCATTACAACGTAGCTAACCGTGAGTTGACGGCTTTCGGTAATGCAAAGATTGCAAGTCAGATTGCACCCATTTCAGAGCTTTTGCCTATTGGCGATGACAATCTGTTGATGCATGTCTATGTGCCGGAGGAGGTGAATTCGAAGTCGCGAGGCGTATTGGTTTTTCGCGATGCACCTTGGTTGCCAGCCCAACCTGGAGGCTTGGACGCTCTCATACAGCGACTGGTTCAGGAGGGCATGATCGTGGCTGATATAGATTTGGGCTATAGTGAATTGAGTAGGAAGAAATTACTTTATTCAGGCTACGACAAATTGGTTGAACGTGTTGTTAAACAAGTACCATTGATTCAGAAATCATTGATGTCTAGCTACGGATTGCCGCAGGGCATGTTGTCAGTGATAGGTGAGGGCATTGGTTGCAGAGCCGCATTGCGCATTACTGAGGCCCACACCAGTATTGTTTTGCGTAGCGTATTTGTTAACGCTGCTCCCGAGCTGAAAGGCTACTTACAGACACAGTTTCCAATTGAGAGAGAAACCCGTGATTATGTGATGGGTTTCGGCCAGTCAGAGCAGAGTTTGCAGATTTCATACATAGCTCGCGAGCCATTGTTTGTTTATGGAACCGTTAAGGGAGCTTATTACAGCAGCAATATTGAACCTGCTTTGAAACAGTTGACTCAGGGCGGCAAGTCGCCGGAAAGCTTAATGGTTGGTAGTGGCTTTGGCAGCCATATCTCATCGAGCGTTGTTGAAGGCATAGGCGATAAACTGGTCTATTATCTAAAGCAATAATTGTATTACAATTTCATAGGATCGGTAACATCAGATAAGCATGGCGCATACATTTGAGTTGAAGGCGGTAGATGGCGGTAGTAATGCGCGAGCAGGTGTATTGCGCACCGAT
>CALQJP020000229.1 GCA_943330925.2 Chryseobacterium gleum | reverse complement strand
CAAAGACCACCATCTTTCGGTAGGATTCGATTTGAAAACAGCCAAGGAAGAAGTTGTATTTGGGTCAGGCGGCAAGCTGCATTGCCCACCCGAAATGCCCACTGTTTTTACGTGCGTCATTCCCGGCAACTTCCTCAACGATGACTTATACCAAATGGATATTTACTTCCATACGCCCGGCATGAGCAAGTTGTTTGCTCAGCGGAGTATGGTTTCGTTTGAAATTAAAGACCAAGCACGCGACAATGGATTCTTGGGCAAAATAAACGGCATGATACGTCCGCAGTTGCAGTGGGCGTCATCAGCCGGAATCACCGATAAAGTCTGATACAACATGCTTAGCTTTTTCTACCGTTGGGCCGATCGTTTGTACACTAAACAGGTCGATGCAACAGGACTGGCCATTTTTCGTATTGCCTTTTTCCTGAATTTCTTCATGGAGGTTCTTCAGCTGTTTGAATTCAGGCATTTGATGTATGATACGGTCCCTTTTATTCAACCAGCAGATATAGACCCAAGTTACATTCTTGTTTTTTGGCTGTTTATCATCGGGTGTCTTGTGGTAGGCGTCTTTACGCGTTTGGCGGCCATTATAAGCTATATCTTGACTGTGCATTTCATGGGGCTCACATTGCTCTACGAATACCACATGTTTCATGTTTATCTGATCGTGAATTTTCTGGTGATTTTCCTTCCGGTGTCGCAAGTGATTTCCGTTGATGCGATTTGGAAGCGGCTGAAGTATTCGAGTGCACGAAATCGGTACATAACGAATAGAAATGTCCCTGTGTTGGCCTATTATGCCGTTGTTTTTACCGGGATAGGCTTGGTTTATTTCGACTCGATTTTCTACAAATCAATGTCTCACATGTGGCAGTCAGGCTTGGCTTTCTGGTTGCCCTGTTCAATCCCTTTTGCGGTCAATTTCGACAATTCATTCATATTAAACATAAAATGGCTCTGTCAAGGATTGTCGTTCCTATCTCTTTTTTTTGAGATAACTTTCATTTTCATTTTTTTCCGCAAACGATGGCGCTGGCCCGTTGTTATTCTAGGCACAGGGTTGCATTTTTCTATTTTGTTTCAGTACCCTATTCCATGGTTTGCACT
Source organism: Chryseobacterium gleum (assembly GCA_943330925.2). Lineage (GTDB taxonomy): Bacteria > Bacteroidota > Bacteroidia > Flavobacteriales_D > Sanyastnellaceae > JAIBBG01. The sequence continues at coordinate 3,225 of CALQJP020000229.1, read as the reverse complement.
GGGCTATGTTGCCATGTATTTGCTGGTTGTACCTCATTATTTCTGGAAATGGTGTGGCCAGACGTTGAGGCGCAAGGAGCCCCGTTACACGTTTCTGTATGATGGTGATTGTCCCTTGTGCATGAGAACAGTTATCGTTCTTGAGTCTTTCGATATTCGCGGCGATATTCGCTTTATGGCCTTGCAGCGCGGAGGGACGGAATTACAAGCTGTTCAGGGAATTGAATTGGATGTGCTTCTAAAGGACATTCATGTAGTGTCGCCATCCGGCAAGCTATACAGGGGTGCGGACGCTTATGCACAAGTACTCACAAAGATTCCTCTCTTTTTCTGGCTTGGCTGGCTTATGCAAATTCCGGGACCTAAACAAATTGCTGGCGCATGCTATCGTGCCATTGCTGATAGCCGCGTAACCAATCGGTGTACTGATGATAACTGCGGATATGCGCCACCGTTAATTCCGTCCGATAGCGATGCCATTAAACTGACGCAAACACTTACGCTTGGAACTCTGCGCGTTCGTTTAATTGCGGTTGGGATTTTCCTGTTGTTGATGTTGCAGCTCAATTCAACATATAATTCTTATGCAGTCAATGCATTGAAACAACATATTGGTTGGGACAAGACGGGCATTGAACGCCGCATTCAGTCGTATACTCAACCTATTCGTGATGTGAGCAAAGTGTTTTGGGGTATAAAAGGCCACAATGTTTTTCTCGATGCACATTTCCAAGGTTATAACCATGTAATCGCGGTGGAGTATATCGATCCGCATGGAAATCAAAACATCTGGCTACCTATCACGGAATATTCTGGTATGCCGGGAGAATATCAAGTTGGCCCGATCTGGACGCGCTGGGCTTTTCGCGTTAATGGCACACGTATGAGAGACGATTATTTACAGCGCGGTTTCCGCGATTTTACTGCTTATTGGATTGGTAAAACAAATCACAGCTTCAAAGACGCACGCTTTCGTATTTGGGTGAAACACATAGACACCCCGTTGGCGTGGGAATATAATTTTCTCCGGAATCAATTGGCGAAACCATGGCATGATGCCGGCACAGCGCGCTGGTTGGACAAGCAGTTTTCTATGGACATAGTCAATATTGAGGAAATTCGTTAGACATACCAATGAGTAATAAAAATAGAATGATTATAGTGTTTTCAGGTTTTTTGGGGAGGTGTTTGGTCGATTTCCTGAGTATTCAGGATCCACAGTTAATTTGTGAGTTGAAATGAGAAAGGTTGCAATACTTCAATCTAACTACATACCCTGGAAGGGGTATTTTGATATAATTCAAAAGGCAGACGTGTTTGTTATCTACGATGAGGTTCAGTACACTAAAAATGATTGGCGTAATCGAAACATGATAAAAACGCCAACAGGCATGCAGTGGCTAACGATACCCGTTTTACAACAGAGCCTGAACCAGAAAATCTGCGAGACGTGTGTTTCAGCATCGAATTGGAACATGAAGCATTGGAACGCCCTCGCGGGTAATTACGCCAGGGCGCGCTATTTCCGCCACTATGAGAGTGAGTTGAAATTGCTTTACTCTTCGATAGTAACGAACAACTTATCAGAAATAAATCGGCAATTCATAGATAAGATTACTAGTCTTCTTGAAATAACAACGGAGATTATTGATTCCCGATCGCTGGATTTAATAGGCGATAAGAACGAACGTTTAATAGATGCCGTTAAAAAACTGAACGGGACGCACTACATTTCAGGACCTGCAGCAAAGAGTTACCTTGATGTAACTGCATTCGAAAAAGCTTCGATCCAGGTTGAATGGATGGAGTATTCAGGTTATCCTACATATTCGCAACTGTTTGAACCCTTCAACCACAATGTAACTGTTTTGGACCTCTTGTTTAATGAAGGTCCGAATGCGAAAAATTTTTTAAAGAGACAATGAAAAGATTAGCAATTATCGGTTCTGGAGATTTGGGTCAGCAAATTGCGTGGCATGCCACGTCAGATGGGAAATATCAAGTCGTTGGATTCTACGATGATTTTGCAGTGAAAGGGCTCTTATGCAACGGAATTCCTGTTTTGGGCAAGATTGAAGACGTCGAGTCTGATTTTGGAAAAGGAGAGTTTGATGAGCTGCTATTAGCCATAGGTTATAAGCACTTTAATGAGCGAATGCGGATTTTTAATGAGCTTAAAATGGTTGTCCCATTTGGTCGCTTGATACACTCATCAGCATATGTCGACCCCTCCGCTATTGTAGGGCTGGGTGTAATTGTATATCCGGGTTGTGTATTGGATATGAAAACGCATCTACAAGATAACGTGTTGTTAAATGCGGGTGTAGTGATCGCTCACGACACCACCATTGGCTCGCATTCGTTTCTTTCCCCCGGAGTGAAGGTTGCAGGCTTTGTGCGCGTGGGTAATTGCGTAAGTTTGGGCATTGGCACTGCCGTCGTCGATAATCTGAGCATTGCAGATTACGCCAGAACGGGTGCAGGTGCAGTTGTAATTGAGAGTATAACAGAGCCAGGCCTCTATGTTGGAGTGCCGGCTCGATATAAAAAGCCTTGATGATTCCTTTTAATAAACCCCACCTTACCGGAAAAGAAACCAGGTACATTGAAGAGGCTGTGAGGTCCGGTAAAATTTCGGGCGATGGCATGTTCACCAAGAAGTGCCACACATTCTTCGAAAGCCGCTATGATATGCGCAAGGCGCTCTTGACCACATCATGCACAGATGCACTGGAAATGTCGGCATTGCTTGCCGGCATTGAAACAGGCGATGAAGTGATTGTCCCATCTTACACCTTCGTGAGCACAGCCAACGCTTTTGTGCTTAGAGGTGCTCACATCGTTTTTGCAGATAGCCGCACCGATCATCCGGGTATCGATGAAGACGCCATAGAGTCGCTCATTACACCCCGAACCAAAGCCATTGTGGTAGTGCATTATGCCGGCGTAGCCTGCGATATGGATAAGGTGCTTGAAGTGGCAAACAAGCATAACATTCTCGTTATTGAAGATGCCGCTCAGGCGATCGATAGTTATTACAAGGGGCGCCCGCTGGGTACCTTGGGACATATGTCTGCTTTTTCATTTCATGAAACCAAAAACATACAATGTGGTGAAGGTGGTTTGCTAGCCATCAACGATGAAAATTTTGCTGCGCGTGCAGAGATTATTCGTGAAAAAGGCACCAACCGTTCCGCGTTTTTTCGCGGTGAAGTAGACAAGTAT
>CALQJP020000228.1 GCA_943330925.2 Chryseobacterium gleum | reverse complement strand
TTCAGCAGCGGCTTGATTGAACTCATTCCTCAGGTTAATCCGTCGGACCTCGAAACCGCAATGCAGCTTTTCAAAGCAGCTTCGTTTATTAATGTTTCTACCGTGGAAGAGCGCAAACTTGTTCAGCAGCTTAGCGTTGAAATCGGTCAACTGGGAATAGATGCAAGGCCCGCACAGAAATACGCGCGCTCATTTGTTCAAATGGGTGTGTATACAATCGATGAAACATCTAGGGGAATTTTACTGAGCGACGGGGCTGATATCATTCTTCAATTGGCTCTGAATCTCGTTTTGATTTTCAAATCCATTCAAACCACGACTATTTCCGCTGACCAAGGCAGTAAAGTAGTGCGTGCATTGAATACGTTCGCTCACGGTAACTTGGCATCTACTGCTACCGAATTCAACTTGCATGAGAACATTGAAACAGTCGTAACTATCTTCTGGAATAAAATCAAACAAGGCTCCACTGTCGAATTAAATATACCGAAAGATGTGACTCTATTCGGCCTTGCGGAGGAAATGACACAGGTTTGGACCAACATCATCAATAATGCTCTCCACGCATCAGGCAATAGTTGCTCTATTCGTTTTGATTATCGGGAGACCGAAAATGATAAAATAATTGAGGTCTCTAATAATGGCCCTCAAATCCCCCCTTCGATCATCGATCGAATCTTCGACCCGTTCTTTACCACGAAATCGAGGGGCGAAGGAACAGGACTCGGCCTCAACATAGTACATGGCATTATTGAAAAACACAAGGGCACTATTCGCTGCGAGAGCGATGCACGTTCAACCACTTTCATCATTACCTTGCCTCTTAATGAAAATGGAAAGTAAGGCAATTTTATCCGTTGAAGACGATCGAGAATCACTCAACGCTCTGCGCTTGCAACTTGATCGTCATTTCGGCGATGAGTATTTATTGGAGTTCTCTCAAAGCGTAGACGAGGCGGTTGCTGTTTTGGATGACCTAATTGCTCGTGAAGTTAATGTGATACTCCTTTTGAGTGACTGGTATATGCCAGGCAAAAATGCCGATGTACTCGTAGACTATATCAAGTCGAAAAACCCTCTCGTTCGGGTTATTGTATTGAGTGGCCAACTCGACGTGGCAAAAGCAAGCCAAATGCTAGAGGGTCAAATTATCGACCGCATTATAATGAAGCCATGGGATGAAGCAATATTGGTTAATCAAATTAAAACTTTTCTTGCCCAATAATGGATCAGATTCGCGAATACACCCTGTTAATCGTCGACGATGATTCTCTCATACTCGATGTTCTTCGTATTCAGCTGGAACACATCCTACCCGAATACGTTAATATTGAACGAGCCTCGAGCGGTGATGAAGGGCTGCAACTCATGAAAGACCTTATTCAGGATGGTTTACCACCAATAGAAATCATAATTTCTGATTATTTCATGCCCGGTCTCACCGGAACTGAGTTTTTACTCAGGGCTCATGTCATTAATTCTTCATCCAAAAAAATATTGCTTACAGGTCAGGCTGATGAGGCTACAGTAAACAAGATTCTGGAGGAAACCAATCTGTTTCACTTCATGACGAAGCCTTGGAATGGTCAAGAACTGGCACAACGCATTCATGAATTTATTGAACAGATAAATAACCGTTAAATAAAAGTCCATTGCAAACGAGAAGGAGAATCAAACGACGTTTTCATTCAGTTTCTGAATAGTGACGATCTGAATGAACTCATTCGATTAAAAAAAATGAACAGCCTTTGCCATCACCGGCGTTTAATGCATCCCCTTATTAGTTGAAACAACTCATTACACTTGGCACTTTATTGCTAACCCTAGCTCAGGGTTCGAGCTGCCAATATGCTTCCCAACCCAACATGTCAAAAGAATCTACTCCCAACCCACTGCTATGCGATCCCAAGCAAGGAGTGTGTGAAGTGCCTCCCGCTGCAGGCACTGCTTCAACAACACCAGAAACCAAATCAACCGACAAATTGTTGAAAATCGTATACTTCACCGACCCCATTTGCTCAGCGTGCTGGGGAATAGAGCCACAATTGCGTCGCATGAAGATGGAGTATGGCGAATACATCGACATTGAATATTGCATGGGTGGACTGCTACCCTCGTGGGAAGGTTTTAACGGCGGAGGCATCAGCAAGCCTTCCGACGTGTATCATCATTGGGAAGAAGTGAGCCATCACTATGGGATGCCTATGGTGGGCGATGTTTGGTTGAAAGATCCCCTTTCATCGTCTTATCCTCCCTCGATTGCTTTCAAAGCAGCCCAAATACAAGACGAGCACAAAGCCATTCTGTTTTTGCGACGCCTGCGTGAACTGGTTTTTGTTGAAGCGAAAAACATAACCCGCCCCGAATTGATCAATGAGGCAGCTGCTTGGGCCGGTTTGGACACCAAGCAACTCGACATCGACATCCAAGGAAAAGGCCAACAGCTTTTCGAACAAGATCTTCTGAAAGCACGCCAATTGGGAGTGCGAGGTTTCCCTACCGTCTTCTTCAACGACTCGTTTGGCAACCGCCTCACCGTTTATGGTGTCAGAGGTTACGAGGAGTTTGAAGCCACCCTCAAACGGTTGGAACCTGAGGCACGTCCATCCCCATTGAGCAATGACGCTTTGGTTTATTTCGAACCCTTTAAAAGCTTAACAGCAAAAGAGTTGAGCACATTCACCCAAAGCTCCCAAGAGGCATCTGGTGCTGCGTTGACAGAATTGGAAAAGGCCGGTAAAACAACCGCAATTGTTACCAAAAACGGAACTCTCTGGCGGCTCAAGCTATAGAGAGAAGTTGATACTTCTCATCATCAAATTCTGCAAACCGAGGGTGATTGAATGGCCTAAGTTTCATCATGTCGCATAAGCTGCGAATCGCTACTTTCGGGTGGAAAACAATCCCACTGCAGGCTCATTTTTAATTCAACAGAAAAATCTCCGGTTAAGAAACAAACAAACCCAAGATTTAAATCGAAATGTTTGTTTAAAGCAGCAGGGTGTAAGTGCGCTGTATTGTACTTTAGGCGCCAATCCATCGCAAGGATAATTTTAAAACCAAATTGATTTTTTAACCCATGAAAAAAATTTACGCGTTATCGCTATTTTTCTCTTTCGCTTTGTTGGGTTCAGCACAGACGTTCACCATGAACACTTCGCTGATCACAACAGCTTACAACTCCGGCGGATGTACCGGTGTGACCGACATGAACAATGACGGTTTGGATGATATCATCATTCTCGACAACAGCCGCGATCTTTCAATTGCTTACCAGCAAGCGGATGGCAGTTTCTCAGTGAGCTACCTTGGAGCAGTGAGCGGAGAGTCGCAATGGGGAATGTGCATCGGCGACGTTGACAACGACGGTCACAAAGATGTGATGTGCGGCGGAAGCTATGATGATGTGCACATTGTGAACATTGATGGTCCGGGCGTTTACGAAGTAGTAGACTATCCATGGGCATCGATCTTCACACAAGGTTGCAATTTGGCCGACATCGACAACGATGGTTTCCTCGATGGCTTCCTTTGCCACGACGATGGTCACAACATGATCCTCCACAACAACGGTTCGGGTGACTTCACCAATGGTCAGAACATGATGGACATGGTGTTTTATCCGGAAACAAACGGCAACGATAACAGCGGTAACTACGGTTCAGTTTGGACCGACTTCGACCGCGATGGTGATACCGATCTTTTCATTGCCAAGTGCCGTCAATTCGTGAACGACCCATACGACCCTCGTAGAACCAATATTCTGGTAATCAACAATGGTGATGGCACTTTCGATCACAGCAATCCGGCAACAGGTGAATCTTACGCGCAAGAGCGCGGCTTGGTGAACCTCGAGCAGTCATGGACCAGCGACTTTGCCGATTTGGACAACGATGGCGACTTCGATTGCTTCTTGACCACACACAGCAACACCTTGGAAATCTATGAGAATGATGGAACAGGATTCTTCACTAATCGTACTGAAGGATCAGGTTTGCAGTACTCAGGATTCTTCCTTCAGGGTAAATTCCATGACTTCGACAACGATGGTTTCCTTGATTTGATTCACGCAGGTGGAAGCCACGATTACTATCACAACGACGGTGACTTCACCTTCACACGCATCCAGAACACGTTCATGAACAATGACGTAATGCATAGCTTTGGTATCGGCGACCTTAACCATGACGGTTATTTGGATGTTTATGCCAGCTATGGCAATGGTTACGTAGATGCCGACAACTCAAACCCCGATCGTATCTTCATCAACAACGGTGGTAACAACAACTGGATCAGCTTTGAACTCGAAGGCATTGTGAGCAACAAAGACGCAGTTGGTGCAATCGTAGAAATTACAGGTT
>CALQJP020000227.1 GCA_943330925.2 Chryseobacterium gleum | reverse complement strand
GCACTTTCTTCTGGCGAAACTCTTCGCTAAACCACCGGTTTTTCCGCTCGGCGGGACTTAATTCAAATGGGTTATTTGTTGACATCCTATTACGTTTTAAAAGTTAATTTTCTCTTTTAAAACGGTCAACGTATTTCAGGCACCGACAGGTTACTGAGTTCTGGAGACGGAGTACCCATCGTTCAGCACTCAGTCCTTAATCCCTAATCCCTGATTCCTAATACCTAGTCCCTAATACCTAGTCCCCAGTCCCCAGTCCCCAGTCCCCAGTCCCCAGTCCCCAGTCCCCACTATATTTGGCCCATGCAACGACAAATCTATCTATGTATAGGCGGGAATCTGGGCGAGCGCGAAGCAAACCTGGAAGAGGCTATCGGCTTTATTGATATTAACATTGGCGATGTGCTGGGACTTTCCTCTGTATACGAGAGTGAGCCATGGGGTATGACCGATGTGCCCAATTTCTTGAATCAGGTCGTGCATATTCAATGTGAACTGTCGAATGAAGTGTTGGTGAAGGAAATCGCCGAACTCGAGGAGTTTTTCGGGCGCGAAAGAAGTGCAGGCGGCTATGTGTCACGCGAGATGGATGTAGATGTTCTTTTTATCGATATGGAAATAGTCGACACCGAAACGCTCATAGTTCCCCATCCGCGCATGGCCGAACGCCGATTTGTGCTGGAACCTCTTGCTGAAATTGCCCCCGATTTGATGCATCCGCAATTGAAGCAAACGGTTACTGAGATCTTGAAGGCATGCGCTGATAAGGGAAAAGTAACGCGGCTGTGAATCCGTATAAGTACATATCGATAGAAGGTAATATCGGGGCAGGGAAGACCAGTCTTTCTAAAATGCTGGCCGAGGAGATTGGTGCTAAGTTGGTCCTGGAAGAATTTGCAGAGAACACCTTCTTGCCCAAGTTTTACGAGAACCCTGAACGATATGCTTTTCCCGTTGAACTCAGTTTCCTTTCGGAGCGTTTTTCTCAGTTGAAGAGGGAGCTGAATACCACCGATTTGTTTTCGCCGAATATTATATCCGACTACTTTATCTCTAAGTGTCAAATTTTCGCAAAGAATAATCTGAGCAAGGACGAGTATGATCTGTTTATGAAGATGTACGAGATTGTCGAAGCATCTTGTCCCAAGCCGGATTTGATGGTCTATCTCTATCTGGATGTGGAAGACTTGCAATATAATATTCGCAAGCGAGGCCGGGAGTATGAGAAGGGTATAACAGCCGAGTATTTACAGAACATACAGAACCAATACCTCGAATACATTCGACAGCATGGAGACATGCGTGTAGTAATAATCTATACAAAGGGTCTCGATTTCGTAGCAAATACCGAGGATTATGCATTATTGAAAGATTCTATTTTGAAGCCCCGAAGCCCTGGCGTCCACAGAATACAACCCTTGTTGCCAGGCTAACTTTCTCGAGGCTGTTCGTGCACCTGTGACCTATTTACCTATCACCTAAGCCCTACCATCCAATTCTTTGCTATTTTCGCACCCAAATTCAAAACAGCATATGGGCGTTCTCGTAGGTAAAAACTCGAAAGTGATTGTGCAAGGCTTCACAGGCAGTGAAGGCACGTTTCACGCATCACAAATGATTGAATTCGGAACCAACGTCGTTGGTGGCGTTACTCCCGGGAAAGGGGGCACTACGCACCTCGATCGCCCGGTGTTCAATACGGTTACCGATGCAGTTAAATCAACAGGTGCCGATGTATCTATCATCTTCGTACCACCTGCATTTGCGGCCGATGCGATTATGGAGTCTGCCGATGCTGGTATTAAAGTGATTGTAACGATCACAGAGGGAATTCCCGTGGCCGACATGGTGAAGGCAAAGGAATACAGCAAGAGCCGCGGGTGCACGCTCGTTGGGCCGAACTGTCCGGGTGTCATCACAGCAGGTGAGGCGAAGGTGGGCATCATGCCGGGCTTCGTTTTCAAGCCAGGTAAAGTGGGTATCGTTTCAAAATCAGGTACACTCACTTACGAAGCTGCCGACCAATTGGCCAAAGCCGGTTTGGGTGTTACAACCGCTATCGGTATCGGTGGTGATCCTATCATCGGAACGACTACGCTTGAGGCAATTCAATTGCTGATGAACGATCCGGCAACAGAAGGTATCGTTATGATTGGTGAAATTGGCGGCGAGCTTGAACCAAAGGCGGCCATGTGGATCAAGGAAAACGGTAACAAGAAACCTGTAGTAGGTTTTATCGCCGGTGAAACAGCTCCAAAAGGTCGTACCATGGGTCACGCCGGTGCTATCGTAAGCGGTGAGAACGAAAGTGCCGCTGCCAAGAAGCGTATCATGCGCGAATGCGGAATTCACGTGGTAGACAGCCCCGCGCACATCGGTCAGAAGATGAAAGAAGTGCTCGGTTAATACCGACATTTATCATTTTTAATTCGATTGTAACAACGCGACTTCCATTCCGTCTTAGGTTTGCCCCAAAATCAAACCCATGAACTTTTTAAAGTCGATGCTGGCATCTATGCTGGGAACTTTCCTGGCTATAGGCCTCATGATTCTTGCTGTAGTACTCTTAATTGTTGTCGCTGTTGCCACCAGCGCAGATGGCGATGAAAGCCATGTGCACGACAATTCTATCTTGCACATTGTCATCGATCAACCAACTTCTGAACGTGCCTCCGAAAACGATTTCAACATCGACCCATTCTCCATGGAAGGTGGCACCAAAATCGGCCTCGACCGTTTCATTGCGGACCTTGAGAAGGCGCGCACGGATGAAAAGGTAAAGGGCATTTTCCTCGAACCCATCAACGTTCAGGCAGCACCAAGCGCGCTGCTCGATATGCGCCGGGCCATCGAGAACTTCCGCAGCAGCGGCAAGTTTGTAGTAGCCTATGCCGAAAATTTCGGTCAGGCTGAATATTATATTGCGAGTGCCGCCGATGAGGTTTACATGTATCCGGAAGGCACTTTCGACTGGCGCGGTATGAACGCCGAAATCATGTATTACAAGAAGTTGTTCGATAAGCTCGGCGTTGAGGCGCAAGTCATTCGCGGCCCCAACAACAAATTCAAAAGTGCAGTGGAGCCTTTCATATACGACCACATGACGGAAGAGAACCGCGCGCAAATGAAGACCTTCATCGACGACATCTGGCGCGTTATGCTCGACGATATTTCCGCTTCGCGTAACGTAACCGTTGAGCAGTTGAATCAGTTCGCGGATTCGCTCACGTTTGCCAGCAACGACGCTGTTCAAACATCGGGCTTGGTAAACGGACTGCGCTACCGCGATGAGGTGATGGCTACGTTGAAGTCGAAAGTTGGTGTGGCAGTGGATGCTGAGGACGACGAGTTGAACATGGTGAAGTTGGCGGAATACCACAAGGGCAGCGACGATGAATCGAGCTATGGAAAGGAAAAGGTGGCTGTAGTTTATGCTGTGGGAGCCATTGAGAGCGGAGAAGGCGACGACGAGACCATCGGCAGTGAGCGCATTGCCAAAGCCTTGAAGCAGGCCCGTGAAGATGAGAAGGTGAAGGCCATCGTGTTGCGCGTGAATTCACCCGGCGGAAGCGCTCTTGCTTCTGATGTCATTTGGCGCGAAACGGAGCTCATCAAGCAAAGCGGCAAGCCTTTCTATGTTTCTATGGGCGACTATGCCGCTTCCGGCGGATATTATATTGCCTGCAGCGCTGATAAAATTTACGCAAATGCCAATACCATTACCGGTTCTATCGGTGTGTTTGGCGTGATCCCCAATATGCAGAAGTTTCTCGATGAGAAGCTGGGCATAACCTTCGATCGCTATGAAACCAACCCGCATGCCGACTTGGTTTCTACGGTTAAGCCGTTGGACGCAGCCGAAATGAAGGCCATGCAAACCATGATTGGCGAGATATACAGCGACTTTACCTCGAAGGTTGCCAAGGGTCGTAAGATGACTCAGGTGCAGGTCGACAGCATTGGCCAAGGCCGCGTGTGGAGTGGGGAAGATGCAAAGCAGATTGGCCTGGTTGACGAACTCGGCGACCTGGATGATTGTGTGAAAGCAGCCGCACAGGCGGCAGGCATAAGCGACTATGCGGTAAGAGAACTTCCTTCCTTGATTGATCCCTTTCAGAAGTTTATGGAGAAGTTGTCAGGAACCAAGGAAGCAGCCTTGGCAAAGGAAGTCCTCGGCGAGCAATACCGTGTCTACAAGCAAGTGAAAGAAGCTACGAGCTGGCAGGGAGTGCAGGCCCGCCTGCCCTTTGTTTTGAACACCGGCCTTTGATTATCGGGTACTGGGTACTGAGTACTGGGGACTGGGTACTGAGTACTGAGTACTGGATACTGAATTCCCCATTCCCCATTCCCCATTCCCCATTCTCCATTCTCCATTCTCCATTC
>CALQJP020000226.1 GCA_943330925.2 Chryseobacterium gleum | reverse complement strand
CGCAACAAGGCATCAAAAATGGATTTGGAAAAACAGGCAGAAGTCTACAGCAACAAAGTGAAGCCTCTCATGGACGCTGCGCGCGATGCTGCCGACAACCTGGAACTCATTACGGAAGACGAATCATGGCCGCTTCCAAAAATGCGTGAACTCTTGTTCACTCGATAATTTGGGTTTGTTAAGGAAGAAAGGCTGCCAATTGGCAGCCTTTCTTATTTTCAATAAATCAGTATGGAATCAATTCGTTCTTCCGGGATAAACCTTCAAAGCTTCTCGTAATACTTCTACTGATGCTTGCAATGACTCCTTGTTGAGCACATAGGCCAAACGCACCTGCTTTCTTCCGGGTTCAGGCTTGGAGTAAAATCCGGTGGCAGGCGCCATCATCACTGTTTGGTTGTTGAACTCAAATGTCTCCAACATCCACTGGCAGAAAACATCGCTGTCATCAATCGGCAATTCCGCAATGCAATAAAACGCTCCCTTTGGCTTAGGACAAATCACACCGGGTATCGTATTCAATCCGTCAATCAGAATATTCCTGCGCTCCACATACTCTTCTACTACGCCATCAAAATATGACTGTGGTGTTTCGAGCGCATAGAGCGATGCCATTTGTCCGAAGGTAGGCGGCGACAAGCGCGCTTGAGCAAACTTCATGGCTGCTGCCATCACCTGTTGGTTGCGCGTAATCATTGCACCTATGCGGGCTCCACACATGCTGTAGCGCTTGCTCACACTATCAATCATGATGGCATTCTCCTCCAGTCCATCCAGATTAAGAATGCTGCTCGGCACAGCGCCATCGTATGCGAACTCTCGATAAACCTCATCGGCCATCAAAAACAAATCATGCTTCTTTACGACATCACGAAGTTGTTCAAGTTCCGACTTGCTGTAGAGATATCCGGTCGGATTACCCGGATTGCAAATAAGAATACCCTTCGTTTTGGGAGTTATCAATTGCTCGAATGCGTCGATGGGAGGCAATGCAAAACCTGTATCGATGGTGCTCATTACAGGCACAACCGTTACTCCGGCCATAACCGCAAATCCATTGTAGTTGGCATAAAAAGGCTCGGGAATAATCACTTCATCACCCGGATTAAAACAGGTCATGAATGCAAATACCAACGCTTCACTGCCGCCTGTTGTAACCATGATTTGCTCCGGAGTCAAGTCAATAGACTTCGATGCATAATACTTCGTAAGACCTTGGCGATATGCTGCAATTCCATCGCTGTTACTGTATTCAACAACCTTCAAATCCAGTTCCTTCATCTTGTTGCGAACCACTTCAGGTGTTTCAATATCGGGCTGACCAATATTGAGATGATACACCTTACGTCCTTGCTTTTTAGCAGCCTCCGCAAAGGGAACCAACTTGCGAATGGGTGAAGCCGGCATAGCAACTGCTTTCGATGAAATATGGGGCATAACAAAAATTTTATTGGCGCAAATGTAAACGCTCGCAGCGTCCACGAAGCGAAATCACAATTCCTTCCACATAAAATGATGAGGGCCGATGAGGGGCACTTCATAGACGTCATCAAACTTGGAAAAACCGATGCTTTCGTAAAAGGGAACTGCAACTAGCCTTGCGTCGCACCACAAAACAGGTATGCCCCGTTTGCTCAACTCTTCACAAGCAAATGATATCAGCTGCTCTCCTGCGTGCATCCGACGATAATCCGGATCTGTTGCCATGGCCCGCAGGCGATATTGCCTTTCATGGGGTAAACGAGGTGATTGTAAACAAAAAAAAGAGCCAATGCTAATCAAGATGCCGTCATGAAAAACACCCATATGAAAAGCATCCTCGCGATTATCGATATCAATCACACACACTTCGGGCGATGCCAAATGGGGCCACAACACACGATGTCGCAATGATTGTGTCTCATGTGGCTCTATAAATCGTGCTTCCAACTTCATCAAGCCATGCTTCCTTCTTTGAGCTTCTCTGTATTCTCGGCGAGTTTAAGTGCCTCAATGATTTCAACCACCTCGCCATTCATCACTGCCTCCAAATTGTACAACGTAAGATTGATGCGATGATCGGTGACTCGCCCTTGCGGATAATTATACGTTCTGATTTTGGCGCTTCGGTCGCCTGTGCTGACAAGCGACTTTCGCATGCGCGCACGCTCTTCTTGTCGTCGGTTCACTTCAGCTTCGAAGATGCGTGTGCGCAACATGGTCATTGCCTTGTCAAGGTTCTCATGCTGCGAGCGGCCTTCCTGGCATTCTACCACAACCCCTGTGGGCATGTGTGTAAGACGAACTGCCGATTCTGTTTTATTTACGTGCTGACCTCCGGCCCCACTCGCTCGGTAGGTATCTCTGCGAATATCTGCTGGGTTAATGATCACATCAAACTCCTCAGCCTCCGGAAGCACCGCAACTGTAGCAGCACTCGTATGCACACGACCTTGGGTTTCCGTTTCGGGCACGCGCTGCACGCGGTGCACTCCACTCTCAAACTTCAGAGTACCATATACCTCCGCACCCACAATTTCGAACGAAATTTCCTTGAAGCCGCCCATAGTGCCCTCGTTCATATTGAGCACCTCATACTTCCACCCCTGATTCTGAATGTAGCGGGTATACATGCGATAGAGATCACCTGCAAAAATGGATGCTTCATCACCACCCGTTCCTGCTCGAATCTCCATAATACAGTTCTTCGTGTCTTCAGGATCTTTCGGTATCAGCATATACTTCACCTCCTCATCCATCTTTTCCTTCAACGGTGTGAGCGTATCAAATTCCTCCTGGGCAAGCTCCTTCAAATCCGGATCTTCATTTGAATACAAAATATCCTTCGCGGCTTTCAAGTCGTCGTTGACCTTCTTGTACTCGTGGTATTTATCCACCAGCACACCCAAATCCTTGTATTCCTTCATGAGCGTCGGATAGCGCTTCATATCTGAAATCACATCCGGGTCGGTTATCATCTTCCCTACTTCATTATGACGGTCTACAATTGCCGACAATCGATCCAACAGATCTTGCATATTCTATTCTTCTATGATTCGTAAATAAACTCTCCGTGCTCGCTTCGAATGGTGAGCATCTTTTTTGACGACGCTTCAACTCGCCCTACAATCTGCGCGTCAATATGAAAACCGCGTGCTATTTCTATCATGCGATTCGCGCTCTCAGCATCGGTGTAAATCTCCAACCGATGTCCCATATTGAACACACGATACATTTCCTGCCACGCCGTTTTTGACTCTTCCTGGATCATCCGAAACAAGGGAGGTGTTGCAAAAAGATTATCCTTAATCACATGCACATTTTCAGTGAAATGGAGCACCTTCGTTTGTCCGCCTCCACTGCAATGCACCATGCCGCGCACCTTCGCGCGCATTTCATTCAGAATTGCTGCAGCTATGGGCAAATACGTTCTTGTTGGCGAAAGCACCAAGCGTCCTGCATTCATCGGAGCATCCTCCACTAAATCCGTCAAGGAATAGGAGCCGCTATAGACCAAATCTGACGGGATTGCAGGATCATAACTTTCGGGATACTTCTCTGCGAGCGTATTGTAAAACACATCGTGCCGCGCACTTGTCAATCCATTGCTGCCCATTCCGCCGTTGTACTCGCCTTCGTAGGTTGCCTGCCCGAAGGAGGCAAACCCCACAATAACATCACCTGCTGCAATGGCGGAATTATCAATCACTTCGTCGCGACGCATGCGTGCAACTACGGTTGAATCAACTATTACCGTGCGCACCAAATCACCCACATCTGCGGTTTCGCCGCCGGTTACCGTAACTCGCACTCCCATCTCGGTCAGCTCATCTGCCAACTCCTGCGTTCCATTGATGATGGCACTCACCACTTCACCGGGAATGAGTCCCTTGTTGCGACCAATGGTGCTGCTTAGAAGAATGTTGTCGGTAACACCCACGCACATTAAATCATCTAGATTCATGATCAGTGCATCTTGTGCAATACCCTTCCAAACGTTCAAGTCACCGGTTTCTTTCCAGTATACATAGGCCAACGACGATTTGGTGCCGGCTCCATCGGCATGCATTACCAAACAGTGGTCCTCGCTGCCCGATAGATAGTCGGGTACGATTTTGCAAAATGCTTTTGGGAATATTCCCTTGTCCAATGTCCGAATAGCAGCGTGCACATCTTCCTTCTGTGCAGAAACGCCGCGTCGGGTATATCGTGAATCGTTCATTTCTAAAAAATAAAAGAGGCGAACCGCATGGTTCGCCCCTACATGTTATTCAATGCAGCTACTTGCTCGGCACAAAGTCGTTGCTCAATACACGGAATACCGTGCGTCGATTCAACTGATGAGCTGCCTCTTGCTGTTCTTTGCTTGCCAATTTGTTGATGTAGGCTTCCGTGAGTTCTTCTCCCTTTTTGAAACCGGCCATATCGCGCTT
>CALQJP020000225.1 GCA_943330925.2 Chryseobacterium gleum | reverse complement strand
GTGTGATCGAAATGATCTTCTTACCGGAAACGTCAAACACTTCCAACTCCATGATGCTTGTGCCATCGTTTACCGTGATCGCATAAGCGCCTTCAGAAGGATTCGGGAATACAGAGAATCCGCCGTTCATTTCATTCACAGCGTTTCCGATTTGCGTGCCCTCGCAAATGCAATTAGCGTTGTATACATCATTTGTTGTTTGAGTATCGTTGTCATCGCATGGTTCTCCAATAAAATAGCATGAATCATCATTCGTATTCGCATTTGCGTCGTAGTTACATGCCGTGCTTGTAGTACAACCCAAAATCTGAATGAGCGCTCCACCGCAGTTGCAATCCGCTCCATACACATCATCCTCTGTTGTGGCATCGCCATCATCGCAGGGGCTTCCTTCAGTCACGCAAGCATCGTCATTCGACACGTTAGCGCCGGGAGTGTAATTGCACGCCTCCGGGTCATTGCACACGTTCACGTCGAGCGTTAAATCCGTTACTGTTCCCCACGTAGGAGCATTTCCTAGTGAAAACCAAGCAATGTTGTTCTCTTCATGAACCTCATTTGTAATGAAGTTATTTGGATCAATAACCGCATAGAGCCTTGGGCCTCTTTGATTAAAACCCGCTTCATCGTTATTCGGTAATTGCACGGTGAATTCAACGTCAACAAACATTTTTGGATCAATGGCTGGAATTTCAATTTCGGTAAATCCGGAAACGTAATCCGGAAGTGGCGCATTGCCATTGCCGCTCAGGCTGAGGTTCGGATGGCCATGATAAAAACTCACGGGTACCGGAGGTGATTCTACCAGACTCATATTGAAAATACGGGCATGAACAACAACTTTATCACCGGGTTCCGGATTAGCTATTCTATAGGTGTTGCGAATATCCCCGCTGACCATTCCACCCGGATTGCTTTCACGGTATGGAGTTAACCAAATAGACTTCGTCTGATACCTCATGTCATCGTTCCACAAGCAATTTTGTCCATCAGGGCAGCCACCAACACCGGGGAAAGGTTCGCGGAGTCTCCATGGCATATTCCAAGCAGGGTCAGAGGCTTGGGTATAAGGCACAAAATAGGTGGGTATGTCAGACATACTTGTAATATCCGTTCCCCAACCCAACATCATAACACCATTATTACCAAAGCTATTGTAAGAAGCTACATTGTACTGCATGGCGGAGTTAAAATTACTTCCGTCCCATTCATAGCTCACGTCGATTGTGTTCGTCAAAGTGGTCGTACTCGTTTTCATACCACCCCAATCGTAACTGCCACTAATCTCAAGGGTTGCACCAAAAGCTTCAGCCGATAATGAGCCCCCAACCGAGCCATTGTAGCTGCTTGATTGAGAACCCTGCGAAACATTTTCCCATGTAACCGAAGTTCCAAATGCTAAGCTTGGACTTAATGAGTTAACATCAACACTGCCCACCAGTGGATTACTTCCAATTAGATCATCCAAGGCAGTCGGATCATCTGTGCTTCGGTATGAGAATATATTGCCCGGTTCATGCGTAGGAATAAACGCTTTTGGTCCATCAGCCCCTGTAACTGCTGCCCATTGATTTTGAGCCTGCCCCAGAGCCATGAGAGAAATGGCATGAGACACCACGTTACCACCTTTTAAAATAGGATATTCTGTAACCTGATAAGGCGTTTTGGTATAACATAGCATGTCATCGCGACTAATTGATGTTTCTTGAACGGTTGTGCGAGAAAATTCTTCCATCCCAATCGTCTCAAAACTCTCACCATAGCTGGTGTTAAAACTTGCATTAACGGAAGCAATTCCTGCACTAAATCCTCCGCCTACCGATGCTTCCATCGACCAAGCGCTGTTGCTAGATGTCTCTACACTACGAGTAGATGACTGGGTAGACACATAGCTTGCCGAACCAATGGGAAGATTATCCACCGCGGCCGAAATACAACCATCCGTAAAACAATCGTAATGCACAGGAGGAGCGCAAAGCACTACCGTAGGCTGTGAAACATCGTCGAAACGTCGGGTGAATGGAGTGCCCAACTCATAGCCATCGCCGCTCAGGTCGCCCGAAGCAAGCGCGCAATTGAAGCCGCTGGTGCCGGCCAATTGAGCCAACTCATACGATGAGGTCGCGGCATAATCAGTCGTTGAATTGTATTGATACTTCGTCAAAAACAAGCGCTGCGTTCCTTCCGGTGCCAATTTGCTTTCGAGTTTAAACAACTCCGGATTTCCATCCACCGAAATATCCGTTAGTGAAGAGCAAGAGAAGCCCTTGCGATTGTTGATTACACCGGTGTGTGATATCGTCAAAATACTGCCAGTCGTTTGTAATGTTGTATTCCAATCGGCTACCGGATATTGATTATTCACCAAAGACACGCCACAACGTGGAACCAAACCTGCACTTCTTCCCTTTACAACAACGGTTTGAGAAGGCCCGGTAAACACCAGGTCATCGCGGTGGTCATGGTCGTAATCCATGACGTTGAACTCAACATTCGCCGATGAAGAACCGGTTAACGTCAAACTGTTTACGTCAGGAAAGATTCCCGATAACAAACCGGGTGTAGGCGTTAACGGATTAAGCTTCAATCCGGGGATTTCTGTCCATACGCCGTTCAACAGTTGTCGCTTCACTTGCACCTGAAGCATCTGAACGAGATGATCTCCGTTTAGCGTAGCAATACCCTGCGCATTCACTTGATGTTGCCCGATTAAATCAGCCACAACGATTTCCGGTATCTGATCACCATTGATGTCACCAATTGCAATTTCCGGTTTAACCATATTACCGTAATTAACGTTTGTGCTTGGATTCAAAGCAATCGCATCACGCAAGATGAATTCTACCCCGTTCGATGTGCCGGCTTCATACGTCATTTCGTAAATCTGAACGCGTGTGCTATCAATACTGCTGTTATCATTGCGCTGCACATATACCATCTCGTGCTTGCGATCCAGATTAAAATCATCGAATGCCACATCCCAAGGTTCTACATTGTAGAAATTAGATCCTACCTGCGAAAAAGCAACAGGAGCATCCATAGTTTGAGTGCCTACAGCTGTAAAAGGTGAAACATCCGTTTTTGCATACACCCTATGTTGCACTTTCTCAAAAAAACCATTATACCAACTAAGCACCACCTGCTCCTGCTCTTTACCGGGGTCCAATTGCACGGTATGCAATTCAATCTTGCCATTCTCTGAGCGCACTGCATAATCGCTCACCACATCAGTTCTACCATACACTGAACTATTAAATGAATCAATCAACTGCACGTCGGCCGAAGAGCCTGTGCCTACCACTCGATATGCAAAAATGGGAAAATCACCATCAGCGTTTTGATATGCGATGATGACCTCCTCGAATTTATCGCCATCCAAGTCGGCACAGGTAACAGCCAGTGTCCTATAATAACCCAAGGTTGCCGGAATATCTTCAAACACCATCGATGGTGTTCCGCTGGTGCCTCCATTGAGGGCAATTGCCAGGCGCAGGCCACCGTTGTATTCAAACACAGCTACCTGGTCATTCGAGCCCACAACGCTGTTCATACTTCTGCGCGCCATCGGATTTTTTCGCAAATTATCGCATGGCATCTTGTATTGCTGGGCCATCGTTAAGAGCGATATGCTGCAGCAAAGAATGGATAAAAATATCTTTTTCATTTTTCTTCTTTTTTAAAATTTTGTTTATTCTGTCACGATCAATGGGTTGGTCAAATCGCCTGCAGCACAATGCATTTTCACGATGTACTCGCCCGGAGCCAGCGATGCAATGTTGATGGTTGTACTACCCATCGTGTTGTTGGAAAGCACCAACTCGCCCACTACATTGTAGATAGACACGTGCTCGATAGTGCCGTTGTAATTGAAATGCAGTTCATCCGTGTTGTTGGGATTAGGAAACACTGTGAATTGCGTTGCGATTTCATTTTCCACAGAGGCAATGGTTACTTCGATGCAAGTGGACAGGTCTATACAATATGCACCGGTACCTGCGCCAAAGGGTACATAGGAACATTGCAATGCATAAGTGCCCGAAGCGAGGGGAGTAAACGAAGATGAATTGGCGCCGATAATCGGAGCGTAGTTGTTGGTGCAATCCACCCACTGATAGAGATATTGATCGGCTGCCCAATCGGCAGGTGCCAATTGCGCGCTTATTACCCCGTCCACATAATCAACGCTGGCCAGCAATAGATCCAAATTTGCATTGTACAGGATTTGACTTACCGGCGTTGAATTACCTGCAGAATCCGTCAACGCATAATTGCGTTGAATGACAAGAGGAATCTGAGTTGAACCCGGTATTTCAGAAACAAGACTCACCTCGATGGCCACGCCTGGAATATTGTCAGTCAAATCTAACACAACAACATCGGATGCAGCAGGCACCTCAGTTTGAGAGCATACATATACATCTGCGATATAACCGCTTGGCGG
>CALQJP020000224.1 GCA_943330925.2 Chryseobacterium gleum | reverse complement strand
GGTGGGCGGTGGACCATCATCGAATATGTGCCCCAAATGAGAGTCGCAACGGCCGCACGTTACCTCGGTGCGGATCATGCCGTGGGTTTTATCGAGCGTATACTTCGTGGCACCCTGACGAATGTTTTCGAAGAAACTCGGCCAACCGCAACCGCTGTGAAATTTCGAATCGGAGCGAAACAACGGGTTACCACACACCGCGCAGTAATAGGTGCCGATGACTTCATTTTCGTAGTACTTCCCTGTGAATGCGCGCTCAGTATGCGCCTCGCGGGCTACGAGGTACAGTTCACGCGGTAAAATGCGCGACCATTCGTCGTTACTTACCTCAAGGTGTGTCGTGTCGATTCGGGAATAATGAGGGTTGTTCATAGTAGTTTCAGGTGCGGGCGAGTGTTGAGTGGTCGTTTGACTGCATGCAGCCAGAGTCAGGCACATCAGCAACATCGAGCACGTTTTAGCTAGGTTTATCATGTTTTCGTGCGCAAGAAAAGTATACTCACGTTCCACAAAAACAAATTAATGGAAAGATGGTTCTTCGAAAAAAACCAAAAACGGATCTACAGAAACCTGCAAAACCGGCACCACCGGGGAACTCCTAAAAATTGACCTGCGCCTGCAATCGGAGTAGACGACCTCGCTGAAAATTATTCTGGTTGCCAAAATCCTCATAGCGACGCTTCGAAAACGTATACATGGCCACCAGCTCAAATTGCTTATAGGGTTGCCACTCAACGCCATACTCGATTTCCTCCACGTTGTAGCTGCGGGCATCCTTCTCATGTTTCTTCCCTCCGTCATACACCTGATAACGGCAGAAAGGAAAAAGGGTGTGATTTCCTAGTTTCAATTGATAGCAAACCTGTGCGTAACCACCACGCAGGTCGCGCACTTCGATAGAATCCGTCAGCACATTGAATTCAGGACCTTTTCCGATGTTGTATTCTGCTTGTATACCAAACGGCTTCGGGTAAAGTGTCAACGAGGCAGCGGCGCGTTGATCGAGATAGTTGAGCGACTCAACATACTTGACGCCTGATGTCAAATTCGCCTTTGGAATAACAAAACGACCGGTATACGCCTGCACGCCCGTTTCCAGAATTTGATTGCCGATTTGGAATGGATAAGTCAAGCGGGTCGCCACATGCGGCTCATCATTCAACTCCGGATTATTGGCCGTTTGACCGTTGTATGCCCCAAACGCGAACACACCATAGTCGCCGCTGCCCTTCAAGCCGGACTTCACCAATTCTGAAAACAACTGACGAATCCGCTTTGGCGCCCAGTAAAAAAACACGCCCAAATCGCGTTCATTGCTCACTGCGCTATTCAATGCATCATTGCGGTCGAGCGGCAGTCGGTTTTGACTGCTCTGCATATTTTCAAAACCAAATGGTACCTTACTCTGGCCAATTCTGAAACGGAACTCATTTTCCTTGTCAACACCAATATCAAAATAAGCATCACGCAGTTGGCCAAAATGCAGTCGATCACTGCTCGGACTGCTTGCAAAATCGGGTTGAATGTAGAGGTATGCATTTTTACCAATCTGGCCGAAAATGATAACACGCATTCGGCGTATAAAAAACCCGCCATCACCTCCCCAGGAGCGGTCGCATTGCTCACACCCGAGGTCTTCATTGGTCTCAAGTAGACGGTTGTAGCGCACTTGCGAATATCCGCGAATGGAAAAGGTGTCGTACCATTTCTTATCAGGCGCAATCTGAACTTCTTTTCTCTCGAGACTGTCGAGTTGGGCAATCGAACTCGAAAAATTCAGGCAAAGCGATGCCAATATGAGATAATGCCTCATTTGCAAGGAAATCATATGAAGAGGTTTATGGTGTTTCTAAAATCATGTTGCCTTAGGAAATTCTTAACATTAGAAATCAAAAAAACAGGGTCGTAACCCTGCTGTTTTCGTTGTTTAGAACCCGAGCAAACGCATTATCCAAAGTGTAATCGCTCCCATCGCTGCTGAAATCGGAATAGTGATAATCCACGCCACCAGCAACTTTCCGGTCACTCCCCATTTTACAGCCGATACACGCTTGGTAATTCCTACACCGATAATAGAGCCGGTAATAGTATGCGTGGTGCTCACCGGAATACCCTTGATAACCTCGCCGCCCATTTTCCACGGGAACTTCAATCCCTCTGTGAAGAAGAGGGTAATCGCTCCGGCCGTTTCAGCTGCTACGCCCTCAAACGGTGTAACCTTGGTGATTTTGGCACCCATGGTTTTCACAATCTTCCAGCCGCCACTCATAGTCCCAAGAGCAATTGCAGCGTAACATGAAAGTGGAACCCAATTAGGCATTTCCTTAAGGCTATCGATTTGCCCGCCAGCAATGAGTGCCACCGTAATAATACCCATCACTTTTTGTGCGTCATTACCGCCATGACCAATACTGAAAGCAGCTGATGAAAACAATTGAAGTTTCTTGAATGATGCGTTTGCCCTGGAGTTGTTCATCGAGCTTAGAAAGAGCGTGAATATGCCCATTACCAAAACGATAAAACCAAGTAAAATCCATTTGAAATTCGCACCATGGAAAAGCACTTTCAACCAATAAGTTTCATAATTGCTTTTCAAATTCGATGTGTCATATCGATCGCTGGATGACTCTGTAATTCTATGTGATTCCTGAATCTCCACATCCCAGCCCGCCTTCTCAACATTCTTGACAATCGCTGCTGTCAACGGTCCATTCTCCGCAGTTTCGCCGGCCTTCTTAAGGTAATCTGTTCGCAGCGTATAAATCGTTCCAGAGTTGTCTTCAACGCCCATACTGTCTTTTCCTGCTTTGACCAAGGGTGCATATTCTTTCAAATCTTCTGTCTTGAAGGTCAGTGCCTTCTTTATGTCATCCTTCGATGTTTTTTCAGCGAAAACAAGCGTGTAAGAACTTCCTCCGTGATAGTCCTTTTTGAACTCAAGAACATTGTACACCGCAAATACAACCAATGCTATGATGGTCAGCGATACAATTTTCATGAAAGGCCCTTTGCGGAAGGAATTCAAAAACCAAGCGGAAATCAAATAGGACATTAGCATACCCGCCATGGGCGCAACGAAAATGAAAATAGCGGTTGCGATGATGATTCCTCCGTTGATGGATTGCCAACCAAAAGCGGCAAGAAAAGCCCCCGCAAATCCGCCAATTAAAGTATGTGACGAAGATGACGGAATACCATACCACCAAGTGATGAGATTCCAGGTTATCGCCGCAACTAGTCCGGAAAAAATCATCGGTAGCGGATTGTTTGACGTTGCAATAAAACTTTCTTTTACAGATTTGGCAATCGTCGTGGCCACACTATGATCCTTGAAAATAAAAAACGCAACAAAGTTGAAAAAAGCGGCCCAGACTACCGCTTGAAAAGGCGTCAGGACCTTGGTCGAAACAACTGTTGCAATTGAGTTCGCAGCATCGTGAAAGCCATTGATGAAGTCGAATATCAGAGCCAGCGCAATTACAGAAATCAACAAAATAGAATATTCCATGGAATTGCTTTATGAGTTCTTCACGAGTATCGATTCAATTGCATTTGCCACATCTTCACATTTATCGGTGGCCGTTTCCAACACAGAAAGAATTTCCTTCTTTTTAATCATTTCAATAGCGTTGGTCTCTTCAGAGAATAACCGGGCAATCGCCAAGTCAAAAATACTGTCAGCCTCATTCTCTAAGTCATTGATACGAATAATAGCCTCTCTTACACGCTGTGCATTCTTCATGTTCTGCAAGTTCTGAATCGCACTGTCAATCTCTATTACCTGACGCGACAACACACTCGCCAACCCATGCATCACCTGATCAATTTCCTTTAACTGATAAAGTGAAATTCTCGAAGCTGTACCATTGATAAAATCTGCTACATCATCAAGCGAGGTAGCTAAATAGTGGATGTCTTCACGGTCAAATGGAGTTATGAAGTTTTCGCTCAGTTCTGTAAAAAGGTTGTGGGTAATTTGATCACCAACGTGCTCCAAATCATGTATCTGTCGCACAATGCCCTCTCTAGCCCCTTCCTCTGCCTCCAGTAGCTCCTTGAATTTATCAGACATAGATACCAGATTACGCGTTGCCTGCGAAAAAGAATCAAAAAACTTTCCCGACTTGGGCGCAAACATCTTGAGGAGCTTCATATGCGATTTTTTTTGCAAATGAATTCCTCGAATAAGAAGCACATCTTTCCCGTATGTTACCATATTGTTACGGAAGATGTTGGTCGAATTCACACCTCCGAAACAAGCGACTAAATATCAGCGACTTAATTAATTTCAGCCTGTCTTTATGTTAATAATACCGTAACATCTAACGTGTGTTGACCGTCGCATCTTTGCTTATTTGTTAGGGCTATATTATGCCATTTTCAACTTTACCATAAATCATGGATATCTCGCAAAATCGCAATTCGGAGCCTGTTTCTTCGCAGG
>CALQJP020000223.1 GCA_943330925.2 Chryseobacterium gleum | reverse complement strand
TGGATGATGTGATGAAAGAGCGAGACTACTCGATTTCACTCATCAAGATTGACGTGGAAGGCGGAGAATTGGATGTGCTGAAAGGTGCTTCTTCAATTCTCAAAACCGATCAACCTATCTTGATATTTGAGTTTGGTAAGGGCGCTTCCGAATATTACGGCACCATGCCACACCACATGTTCGAACTGCTCGAGGCGCAGGGCTATGGCATGTGGACGCTCAGCGATTTCTGGAACGGCAAACAACCCCTTCACAGCGCTTCACTGAAATCTATTTACGAGAAAGGAAGCGATTATTACTTCGTTGCGAAAGCATTGAATAGCTGATACCTTAAGGCACGATGAACTTAAACGCTCGGCATCCTTTGGCGCAGCGAAAGAAATAGATGCCCGCAGACAATCGATTATTTCCCTGAGCAGGATCCCAGACAACATCTGTCGCAACGCACTGTCCCGTTGCATTGAAGATGGAACCTTGTTGTCCAATGGAGGGTTGTGATACCTCTTCCACATCGACCGTGAAGCAGGGTATAAGTTCCGGATCCTGCGATACCTCATGCAGATTGCGAGAGGCATATTTCAAGATGAGTGCTTGCCAATTTTGTGAGGCCGTCGGCTGAAATGCTCCACACAGGACCAGAATATCGTCGTGCCAAATGATGGATGTAAATTTCGCTTTGTGTTGGCTGGTAAACTCAAATACGCCCGTGAAATAAAGATCAGCTTGCTTGCGAACCACGCGCCCCAACTCACCGCTTGTGGTTGTTCGGGAACCTGCGAATACAATATCACCGTTCACACTAACGCAATCCAAATAGTTGAAGTTGAAACTTTGGTTTTCCAGCACTTCATAAAGCGTGCTGTTGTCCAATGGAATTTCCTGTTCAAACGAACGCGTAAAATCGTCGGCATAAACAGGTCCGGTTAAATAAAAGAAATCTGCATCTCGCGAAACGGCCAATGCCTCACGGTCGAAACCGGAGGTATCCTCTGTGAGCCTCAACCATTGCTGATTGCCCAGCATATCAAATCGCCAAACGGCAGCCTTCATGATGTTGTCGACGGTTTGAAAGCCGCACGTTACCCAGCCGTCTTCCAGTGCAAGCACGTCATGAAATCCGTCGTTTTCACTCAAACCCACATACCACTCCTCGAGCAAGACTCCCTGACCATCTATATGAAGCATCAAGCCGTCTTGACCCCCGTTTCCGTGGCTGTAGGTGCTGCCGCATACCAGAAACCCACCTTGCGGATGAGCCACTATCTTCTTCGCGAAATCCCAATCGGCACCGCCGTAGGTTTGTTGCCACAGATAATTTCCATCCGGATTAACCTTCAAAACAAGCGCATCATAACTGCCCGCACCCAAGCTGAGGGTATAACCGCACACCAAGAAGTTACCGGAAAAATCTTCTACGATACTCACCCCCCACTCCACATTCGAGCCGCCAAAATTGTGGCTCCACAAGCAGTTCAATTCTTCGTCTAAACGCGTAATAAAAATATCAGTATTCCCTGTTTCGTTGCTGCCTGTGGTGCCCACCATGGCATAGCCGCCCTGGCTGCATCGAATGATCTCGTTGGCCTGCTCAAAATTGCTTCCGCCAAATTCCTTCAACCACAACGTATCGGCCTGAGCAAGCACGTTTGTGAAAGAGAGTAAAAGAGCACAGCACCAGCTGAAATTGCGAAGCATGTTGTCTGTTATTTAAATGTATTCACTACGGCTCTGAGTTGAACCAAGCGTTCGAGCATGCCCTCCAGCGCATCAAGTCGAAGCATGTTCGCTCCGTCACTCTTCGCCACTGCTGGGTTGGGATGTGTCTCAATGAACAATCCATCGGCACCTACTGCGATGGCAGCGCGTGCCATGGTCTCTATCAATTCAGGCCGTCCACCGGTAACGCCGCTCGCCTGATTGGGTTGTTGCAAACTGTGCGTACAATCCATGATAACCGGTGCAAACTCTCGCATAGCAGGCACGCCTCGAAAATCGACCACCAGATCCTGATACCCGAATGTGGTTCCGCGTTCGGTCAACCAAATCTTTGTGTTGCCTGTTTCCTTCACCTTGTTGACGGCATGCACCATGCTCTCGGGCGATAAAAACTGTCCCTTTTTGATGTTGACCACTTTGTCTGTGCGTCCGGCGGCATGCAACAAATCGGTTTGTCGGCACAGAAAAGCCGGTATCTGCAACACGTCGACATACTGCGCGGCAAGTGTTGCCTCTTCGGCGGTGTGTATGTCGGTCACTACCGGTATTCCGAATCGATCGCCAATCATGCGCAGCAATTCAAGCGCCCGCTCATCGCCAATACCACTGAAGCTGTCACTGCGGGAGCGATTGGCCTTTCGATAAGACGATTTGAATACGTAGGGTATTTTCAACCGATCACTTATTGCGCACACCTTCTCAGCAACTTCAAGAAGGAGCTCTTCACTTTCGACGACGCAAGGGCCGGCCAAGAGAATAAAGTTACCGGATTCTGTATGTCGCAAATTTTCCAAAATCATGCTGATAGATTATCATTAAAAGTTCTTACCCAAATTGAAATAAACACTTCGGCCACCCGCTGAAGGAAGCAGCCATCCCTCGAGTTGAGCGCTACCGGCCCTTAAAAACCATGAGCTCTTGAAGAGCCATTGAATGTCGGCGCCAATGGCAAATCCGGCATACCCTCCGTAACTCACTCGCTCGCTAATGAGTAAGTGATTGCCTATTGCATGTGTCACCCCAACGTACACCGCGGGCACAGCGGCCTTGTTGGGAATAAAGCTGCATCCGGTTTCCCAATAACGATTGCCTTTCCAGCGGCGCAGATATCGAAAATGAAAACTCGCAGGCAGTGGCTTCAATAGCAGCGCTTGATTTCTGCTGGTATTCAACGAGTCAATCCAATTCGGAAATTTCACAGAGTCGGCCTCTCCACTCAACCAACTCGTCACATCCAACCCGTTCCAATCAACCTTCGTGTCGATGGCGTATTGTTCACTTTGTTCATTCCAGGCAATAAAACCAAGATTGCGCACTGCGAAACTCACGACTCCCTTTCCCTGTTGTATCGGGGCATTATAATCCAGATCGATGCAAGCGCCCATGCCGCTGCCATTTGCCCATCCCATGCGGGTCGTATCTGATCGGGAATAATCACCTACCACCGACAGCGATACATAATCACCTTGTTCAGCAGTGAATAGTTCTGCGCGGTCCATATCAATCGCTTGATAGGATTGTCCTTCGACCAACGAAAGTGTAATACCGCTGAGCGAAGTTTTGTTGAACAGACCGAACCCGATTTTTTGCCACGACTGGTTTTGAAAAGCAAGCGGGCCGAGTTCAACCGGGGCATTCACAACTCCGGAGTTGCCACGGTAAACCGTTTCAAAGGCATTGGGTCGAAAAGCCCCATAACCACTATACTGCGTGCTCAAAGCAGCTCGAAATCCAAGGTTAGGCCTACCGAAAAGTGTATCGCGAAAATTGAGCAACTCCAGTTGTGCGTTACCGGCATATCCAATTCGCGCGCGCTCCGGCATCTTATCAATCAGATTATTTATGGACTCACGCTCCAAATGGCCGCCGAACAACGACGTTTCCATGAAGTTCCAATCGACTGCATTGGAAGCAATGCCGGCATCAGCACCTACAAAAGCCATCATGCTCTTCGAGCGCCATACCGTGTCGCTGCTCAATACAAGAAGCGCCGGTGTTTGAGCCATGACCTGCATGGAAAGCGCCAACAGCGAGATTATTGCCAAGCATTTACGCATACTCATTGTCCGTATTGAATTGTGTAGGTTCCATCCACAATCAATTTAAAGTCGATAAATTGATTGAGATAAAGTCCTACCGGATTAAGCGATCCAGGAGTTTGCAAAGTCACCTCGATAAGCAGCGGATTGCCTTCATGCACTTTCGAAAGTAGCTCTTCGGTCACCTCGATGTCGAGCCACGACTCAGTAGGTGTCGGCGCAAAGGCGCTCATTGAAGGAACAGCTGAAGCCAAATTCAGATTTTCAGCCAGCGTCACGCGGGCACCATTTTCCAACAGATACAAACTGACCATTGCCTCTACCGGGAATCCGTTGTTTACCCACAGCATTAAATCGCCATCGAGCGGCACATCCTGTTGGCTATTGGTAAGGAAGAGTGTGTCGGAAAGAGAAAGGTTTTGCATCCCAAATCGCAACGGCACATCCATCAGCAAACGCGCCTGCAGCGCGTCGTCGGTGTAAAGGAAATCATTTGCGTCCGATACATTGCCAAGCGGATTGATGGTCACGTCGCCTTTTAGTCGGAAAGCAGAAGGTAAATTCTCCAAAAACAAATCAAGGTTGCTGTTCGATGCGTTCACATCAAAATCGTATTCAAATGCCTGAACACTTCCCCCCGCATCGTAAGCGCGGGTGATGTTGATCGGATCAAACAGCGTAGGGTGCTCCAGTGCAACG
>CALQJP020000222.1 GCA_943330925.2 Chryseobacterium gleum | reverse complement strand
GTGATAAACTCATTGACGGAAAACTCAAGAAGAAAGGGGCATCGAGCCCCATTTCTTCTTGGCAACAAAAATCCTCAGGATCAAAATCTATATCTGGAAAACCAATATTGATTAGAAAACAAACGGTCAACGCTATTTAGGCATCGTCATTCAGTACCCAGTCTCCAGTACCCAGTACCCAGTCCCCAGTCCCCAGTACCCAGTACCCACTCTGTGCATATCCCCTTGTAAAACTTTAACCCTTTCGCTGCATAAAGCGCCTGTAAAATCGTTAGCATTGTTGCTGAAATTTCTGCAACGAATTACCGGCTATGCCATTCAACAAATTCTTTATCTCTTGTGCGTTGATGCTATGTGCATCAATAGGTTTCGCACAAAAATTTGAAAAATTTACACGTACGGAAGTAGGCTGTGCCGAGCAGCTATACGATATGTTTGAGTCGGCCCGACAGGGGCGCGGCAAGGAAATTATTGAAGCACAATTCAATCCCGTATGGTTGCAAGCCTCCTCTTTCACGCAAAACCAGCGGGAGCAGGTCTACAACGTGCTCGACGCGCTTGTTAAGAACAAAAACAAAGTCTTTCCTGATTTTCATGAGTACATCAAGGCACTCATTGCATTTCCTGTTTCCGGAAAAACGGAAGCCGACTTCCTGGCATGGAGCGATGTGTTATTGCGCCTAATGAATGATAAGAAAAACAAAAAGTTCACCGCGGAAATGCTCGAAAGCTCTGCCTTGCTTTTTCGCGACCGCAGCTTCTTCCAGAATGAAACCATCCAGTGGCAAAGCAGCACCAACGACTATCGATTTGTTTTCGATTCGGTGCCCGCCATCGCGTTTGGCGTTATGGACCTTAAGTGCTTCAGCAAAGGCGACAGCAGCTTGATCTTCGGAACATCCGGCACCTACTATCCGGGTAGCCAGCGTTTTGTGGGCAGTGCGGGTAAAGTAACCTGGCAACGAGCCGGTTTCGACCCCACGAAAACCTATGCTGAAATGGCTGATTATTTCATTCGGCTGAAAAGCAGCACTTACAGCGCCGACTCCGTAATCTTCCACACCGAGTTTTTCCAGCAAGCCTTACAAGGCAGACTCACCGATAAGATTTTGGCCGATAAGTCAACCGAAAATGCTACCTACCCCCGATTTGAATCGTACTACAAACGCCTGCAAATCCAGAACATTGAGGCGAACATGGACTACGACGGCGGATTTACCATGGCAGGCACACAGCTCATAGGAAGTGGTTCACCGGAGGAACCCGCTACCATAACCATCTACCGCGACAACAAGAAATTCTTTACAGCGAAAAGCCTTGAGTTTGCCATCAAGCCCGACCGCATCAACACAGCCCATGCCCGCATCATGTTCTTGCTGGATGCAGATTCGATTACCCACCCCGACATCAATTTTTCATACGACCGAAAATCCCGAAAACTAATCTTGTTGCGAAGCGATGAAGGGATATCGAAGTCAGCCTTTCAGAACACCTATCACAACGTGGATATGTATTTTGAGGCACTAACCTGGAACCTCGATGATCCTACTATCAAAATGGGCAGCCTTGATGGCAGCACCCAACGTTATGGAGCATTCGAATCGAACACCTACTTCAAAAAGAAACGCTACGATGCGATGATGGGGATTTCGTTTTCACACCCCCTGTATGAACTGAAGCAATATGCCGATCATATCAAGAGCAACAAATTCTCAGCACTCGAACTTTCGCGCTATCACAACTACAGCGAGGAACAGGTGAATACCATTCTCATTGACCTCAACAACAAAGGCTTCATCGATTACGACATCACCACACACGATATTACCGTGCGCCCAAAGCTCTATTGGTATATCGAAAACAACATCGGCAAGCGCGATTACGACGTGATTCAGTTCAGCACAGAAGTAGAATCGGGGCCCAACGGACAACTGAGCCTGCTTAATTACGACCTCATGATGAAGGGTGTCGACAATTTCCAGCTCTCCGACTCGCAGCAGGTGAACATCATACCACTGAACAAGGAAGTTGTGCTGAAGAAGAACCGTGACTTCATATTCGGCGGACGCGTAAACGCAGGTAATTTCGAGTTCAACGGTCCGCAATACTTCTTCTCGTATGAGAAATTCCAGCTCGACCTCATTCAAGTCGACTCCTGCCGCATCTATGTGGAAGATGAATCGCAGGAAAGGAATCAATACGGGCAATTGCAGAAAACGCGCGTCAAGAGTGTAATCCGCGATGTACAAGGATACCTGAAGGTGGATGCGCCAACGAACAAGGGGGGATTTCACAGCCGCACGTATCCACAATACCCTATTTTCACGTGCACCAAAACATCTTTTGTTTATTGGAGCGACCCCGTTATTCAGCAGGGCGTTTATAAGAAAGACAAGTTCTTCTATCAGCTGCAGCCCTTCACAATCGACTCGCTCGACAACTTCAGCAAAAAGGATTTGCGCTTTGAGGGCACCTTGGTGAGTGCCGGTATTTTCCCGGATATAACCGAGCCCCTGGTGCTCATGGAAGACAACTCGCTCGGTTTCACGCGTAAAACCGGCGCCGACCTCCCCTCCTATGGCGGCAAAGCTAAAGTTACAGCCGAGCTGAAACTGGACTATTCCGGCTTAAAAGGCGGTGGTGACTTCAGCTATCTGACAGCATCTGCCTCGTCGAAAGAGTTCACCTTCCTACCCGACTCCATGCTGGGCAGGACGTATAAATTCACGAACCGTGAACTTAGCGGCAAGGTTGAAGTGCCGAAAGCACATAGCGACTCTACCATGCTTGCCTTCCATTCCAAGCGCGACAACCTGGACATCACAAGCATCGACAAGCCGATTGACTTCTTCAACGATGAGGCAAACCTTACCGGTACCCTCCATTTAAAGCCAACCGGCATGACCGGCAATGGATTCATGGAATTCAGCGGTGCCAAGCTCACAAGCGATCTGATGAAGTATTCACGCAGGAAAATCCTCTCCGACACCTCATCTTTCCAAATGCGCGGCGGAGGTGAAGAGCTCGGTTCAGGCCTGGCCTTTAAAACCGATAATGTGAATGCCGATGTCGACTTCGACCGTCGCGATGGTATCTTCAAGAGTAATGGTGGCGAAACCAAAATTGAGTTCCCCACCAACCAATATGTATGCTACATGGACCAGTTTACCTGGTATATGGATCGCGACGAGCTTGACTTGTCGTCGAATCGAAAAGCAAGTGGTGACGACCTCATGATCGATACTGCGGAAGACGCTAAACGATCGAACTTCTACTCCATTGCAGAAGGCCAAGACTCGCTCAACTTCCTTTCGCCCAAGGCCAAGTTTGATTTGAGAAGAGGAAAACTCTATTGCCAGAAAATCAAGTACATCATAGTTGCCGACTCCAAGATTACCCCCGACTCCGGCAAGGTAACCATTGAACGATTTGCCAATATGCTTCCGCTTACCCGTTCGCAGATATTGAGCAACTACGTAACGCAGTACCATCAGATTTACAACGCCGACATCAAGATCAAAGGACGCCGAGAATACAATGCATCGGGCGACATTACCTATATCGACGAGCAGAAGAAGGAGCAAGTGATACACATGGAAGACATCCAGGTTGACACCTCCTATCAGACCATAGGGAAAGGGAAGATTGCAGAGGGCACTCAGTTCTTCCTATCGCCGGCTTTCGAATACTACGGCGACTTTGAAATGCACGCCAACAACCGCTACCTGATCTTCGACGGAGGAGCGCGCATATTGCACAATTGCGACCTGATGCCTACTACCTATTTCAAGTTCCGATCGGAGATTAACCCCGAAGAGATTTACATACCGGTTGATTCTTCTCTGCGCGACATGACCATGACCAAATTGGGTGTCGGCGTAATGATTACCGGTGATTCACCGATGACGGTTTACCCCGCATTCCTAAGCGACATACGCGAGAAGAGCGACCGTTCTATTATTCAGGCAGAAGGATTCCTGACACACGACAAGACAACGGGACGTTACCTGATTGGACCGAAAGAAAAAATCAAGCAGCCAAAACTCCCAGGAAACTTGCTCGCATTGAACACCTCCAATTGTGAAATGAACGGCGATGGGCGCATGGATTTCAATGTCGACTACGGTGTGATGAAGTTTACCAATGTTGGCGAAGTTTATTATAGAACGAAGGAAGACGCCATCAGCACCAGTGGTGTTACGGTCATCAACTTCCCGCTGGATGAGGGGTCATTGAAGTCCATAGCCGAGCAAATTGAAAAGTGGCCAACCTTACAGCCTGTAGACATTACGCGCACCAAATACGAGAAGAGTTTGGTTGAAATCCTGGGCACTGAGAAATCGGATAAACTCATTTCAGAACTGGGCTTGAGTGGGCAAATGAAACGCATACCCGACGAGCTCTTGGTGACCTTCTACCTGGCCGATGTAAAGTTCAAATGGAACCCGATCGACGAAACGTTCCAAAGCC
>CALQJP020000221.1 GCA_943330925.2 Chryseobacterium gleum | reverse complement strand
GCCTATGGTCGACAGTGTGTGGGTGCGCATCACGAAAGTGAACGCGCCGATGGGAGGACAGGTGGAGAGCGTGAGCGTGGAGGTCAGTGGCGAGTGACTAGTGGCGAGTGGCGAATGACTAGTGGGGCCGGCATTGACTTTTACCGCTGATGGGGGTTCCCAATTAAACAACTTCCAATTGGCAATCACGCCATTCAACAAGATAACTGCCCTAACCGTCTCCAGCACTCAGTCTTCATTACCCAGTCCTCAGTACCCAGTCCCCAGTGCTCATACCAGCAGCCACGCAAACAACACCGTCATCAATATCTGCCAGCCTAGAATAGCCAGAGCTGCTTTACTCCATTCATTCTTCTTGTACTTATCGGGATACTTGCGCACGCGATAGGCACTGTAAGCAGAAAGGCCAACACCAATCAAAGCGACAATCATCGCAGGAATAAAAATGCCCGGACCAAACATCCATGGCATGACTACTTCAAACCAAGTCAGCATGCCAGCAATCTTTTGTAAAGCTACACCTGCTAAAACAACGATTACAGAGGCCTTGCCCACGGGATCAACTTCGCGGTATTGTTGTTGGGGCTTGAAGGGTTTTTTGAGGGTATCGGGTGATACGGGAGAATGGGGAATGGAGAATGGAGAATGGACATGAGAACTCCGTGCTATCGCAACATGCTTAGATGATCGTGAAATTTCATTGCTTACTGTAGCTAGTGCCGAAGTCGGATTATTGTCTGCAAGCAACTCCTTTTCATTCGTTATCACATCCGAATTTTCATTCTCGCCTGTGCCGTATACCTCCGATTTCAAGGCTGCATGCGCCTCCCGGCTCGGAATTCTCCATTCTCCATTCCCCACTCTCGCGGAACCCTCTTCCACCGGCAGAACATTATTCTCCGCTATGCGATGGCTCTTTGACCAATATCCTTCCACCTGAAAACCGGGCTGATAAAGCCGTTTTTCAAATGAACATGAGCACACGAACATAGACAACACCAACAAAAGCGAACCGGCAATGCGAAGAAAAGGTGGCATGTGAATTCAATTTTCAAAAACGAATATCGAATAAATATTACAGCGCTCTCGAATATGTTTTCAGACATTTCAAAACAGAAAGTTTTCCTTGAATCGTGCACTGTACTTGACACTCTCTTTATGTAGCGAATAACCCCATCGCAAACAGAATCCACAAGATGGTTATTATACCCACAATCCCCAGTATTACACCCAGTATTCCAAAGCCCGCTCCCATATATTTTCCCGGATTATTCCTAAACTTTTTTTGACTGGAACGTCCTGCTATGATAGCCGCAATAAAAAAGAAGATAGCTCCAATCGGAACGAAAAAACCGATGATGGCAATCAACAAAGACAAAAATCCAAGTGGCTCAAGGTACTTTTTCTCGGGATCAGGAGCGAGCGCAACTCGCTCTCCATCTTGCTCAACATTCAAAACCATTTTTCCCGTAGGTTGAACTTCCCACGAAGCAGATTCGTCAGCCGTTTCTTTTACGACCTGCTGCGGCTCTTCAGATACCAAAATTCCGAGAGATTGAACCGTTTCATTATCAATACTACGCTCTGTAATTTTTGTTGTGTCCGTGTCTGTTATGGAAATGTCCTTTCTTCCTTCAGAAGCTCGTCGTTCGAAGACCGAGCCTTCTACCTTTCCATTCCAAAACGATTCAACATGATACCCTCCAGTGTAATGCCTTTTTTCCATTGCGCACGATGAAAGGAAGACGAAAAAAGCGAGAAAACCCGCATAAAACAGTTGAGACTTCATTGCACTTATTTAAAATGCAAGAAGCTTTATCAGAATAGCAAACGGGATGACACTAGAAAGAATTTCTACTGCTGAAAATCAGCCAATCACTAAGAATGATTCATTAGACTTTTCAATGCACAATCAACTTCCCTGCGGTCTTCGCACGCACTTCATCGAGCGTTACATCGGGAGCCAATTCAACCAAGTGAAATGCGCCGTCGTGAATGTCGAACACGCCCAAATCGCTCACTACCATTTTCACACATCCCACACCTGTAAGCGGCAACGTACAATGCGGCAGCAATTTCGAATTACCGGCCTTGTCGCAGTGCTGCATGGCTACAATGATGTTCTTCGCAGAAGCAACTAAGTCCATCGCGCCGCCCATGCCCTTCACCATCTTGCCAGGTACTTTCCAGTTGGCGATGTCGCCGTGTTCGCTCACTTCCATGGCACCTAAAATGGTGAGATCAATTTTCTGTGCGCGTATCATACCGAAGCTCATCGCAGAGTCAAACACCGCACTGCCCGGCAGCATCGTGATGGTTTGCTTTCCTGCGTTGATCAAATCGGCATCTTCGTCGCCTGCAAACGGAAAAGGACCCATGCCCAACAAACCGTTTTCAGACTGCAATTCTACCTCTATGTCTGCGGGCAAATAATTCGCTACAAGTGTGGGTATGCCAATGCCGAGATTGACATACATACCGTCTTTCACTTCTTGCGCAATGCGCTTGGCGATGCCTATTTTATCGAGTGCCATGTCGTTGCCTGATTTAATTATGAGCGCTGACGCACGGTGCGTTGCTCAATGCGTTTTTCGTAATTGTTGCCTTGGAAAATGCGGTGCACGTAAACACCCGGTGTGTGTATCATGTCGGGATCCAACTCACCGTCGGGCACCAACTCTTCTACTTCAGCAATCGTAATCTTTCCGGCCATAGCCATGAGCGGATTAAAATTGCGAGCGGTCATGCGAAACACAAGGTTGCCTTTCGAATCGCCCTTCCACGCCTTTACCAATGCGAAGTCTGCGTCGAATGCATGTTCGAGCAAATAGTTTTTTCCGTTGAAATTGCGCACTTCCTTTCCGATGCCTACCTCGGTGCCTACACCGGCCGGTGTATAGATTGCCGGCATGCCATAACCCGCAGCCATGCAACGTGTGGCGAGTGTGCCTTGTGGAATCAACTCCACTTCCAATTCACCGCTCAGCATTTGACGTTCGAACTCATCGTTTTCACCGACATAAGAAGAAATCATTTTCTTCACTTGCTTGGTTTGAAGCAACAGCCCCAATCCAAAATCATCCACCCCTGCGTTGTTCGAAATACACGTGAGATTTTTCACGCCTATGCGCACCAATTCGGTGATGCAATTTTCCGGAATTCCGCACAAACCGAAGCCGCCCACCATGAGCGTCATGCCGTCGGTAATTCCGCTACACGCCTCTTGGGCGTTCTTCACTACTTTATTAATTGGCATAGTACATTGACCTTTAGTACGGGTCAAAGTTAGTCGAATCAGATGGAATGTACTCTTCCGTTTCGCGCGGCAATCCCACGGGTGCAGCTTGATTTTCGTCAGACTCCTGGTCGCCCTCTCCAAACAGCTCGTCATAATCGTCGAGCCCTACCGGCCCTCCTGCACTTGGCGTGGTGCGGGCCTCGCATCCCATCGGAATGTCAAAGTCGCCCTTCGAAATATCGAGCTTCGAATCGGCATACACCTTCTTCATGTAGTAGCCGTAAATAGGCAAGCCGGTGTTGGCACCCTGGCCTATTGCCGTGCTGCTAAAGCGAACCGTTGGGTCTTGCGCTCCCACCCAAACACCGGTTACCAAGTCGGGGGTTAGACCAATGAACCAGCCGTCGGTGTTGTTTTGCGTGGTACCCGTTTTACCGGCTGTCGGGTAGTTGATGCCGCCGTAGGCTTTACCCGGGTTGCGCAAACGCACGCCTGTACCGCTTCCACAACTACCATCCACCACGGCCTTCATCATGCTGATCATTTCATAGGCTGCACATGGGTCGATGGCTTGCTCTACCGTTGGCTCTGACTCGAAAATCGGTGTTCCGTTTTTGTCTTCAATGCGCAACAGGAAGGTGGGCTTGATGTACACACCCTGATTGGCAAATGAACTCAGCGCGCCTACCATCTGATACAACGGTATGTTGGCTGCACCCAACGAGAGCGGACCAACGGGATCGAGATGCGAAGTGATGCCTAAGCGACGCGCAAGGTTGATGATGTTGTCGATGCCGTATTGCTGTGCCATGCGCGCGGCCACCGTGTTGACCGAGTTGGCCAATGCGCAGCGCATCGTATAGCTGCCGTAGCCACCGCCGCTGTTTTGCGGACACCAGCTTCCCCAACAAAACTGTGAGCCATCGACAGCGTCTTTGGGTGATTTACCCATGCGAAGCGCCGTGGCATACACGAGCGGCTTAAAAGTAGAACCCACCTGACGGGCAGATTGGTAAACGTTATCAAATTTGAAGTGCTTGAAGTCGATGCCCCCCACCCAACATTTCACTTGACCTGTATGTGGATCGACCGACATCATGCTAGCGTGCAGAATACTCTTGGTGTACTTGATGCTGTCGAGCGGTGAAAGGACCGTGTCCTTATCGCCCATGTGATGATACACCCGCATCTTCACCGGTTTCTTCATGATGGCGTCAATTTCGGCTTCCGACAAGGCGGGCCACT
>CALQJP020000220.1 GCA_943330925.2 Chryseobacterium gleum | reverse complement strand
GCTTACGGAGGTTATGACCTGATTATGCATGCATACGATGAGGCAATCAAAAACAAATATCGTTTTTGGGCTTACGGCGATGCAATGCTGATTCTTACCTAATAATACCCCTACTGGGCTCATCCATGCGAGGCCTGTTTGTTTTTCTTACAACTTCGGTGCTGCTGATGGCGTCACTGCATGGCCGCTGTCAAAGCTGTACTGAAGGGTTCATTTCCGGGCTACTATTGGAGACAACCGACGACGGCTTCCTACAGCTGAATGAAAAGGTTGCAAAAAGCGAAAACCCAAGGCTTGTAGCCATTGGACTTGATTTGGCGCTGGGTCTATTCGGGATGCACAGGCTATACCTGGGAACCGATGTTAAAGTACCCGTTGCTTATACCTTGACTTTTGGAGGAGGAGGTGTCCTTTGGTTAGTGGATCTGGCTTTGCTCATTGGTTCACCGAGTATTGAGTCATACAAAAACAATCCACACCTTTTCATGTGGATTCCACCCGCCATACCACAGAAATAAATTAACCTACTCGCTTGATGCTGCAACCGACCGGCTTGGTCTCTTCCGGCTTGATTTTCTTACCGGCCGCCAGATTCTTAATGGCATTTTTCAGATAGGACTCCTTCACCTTTTTACTATCGTCCACATTGTCATCGATAGCACCCTTGTATACAAGTTTCATACTACCGTCAAACAAATAGACATGAGGTGTTGTGCGAGCATAGAATGCGTTAGCAACCGTTGAATTCACATCGAGCAAGTACTTGCAGTTCGAAAATCCATGCTCCTCAGCACGCACCTTCATGCTCTTCAAATCGTCGCCCTTCTCGCGCTTAGCCTCGTTGCTGTTTATTAACGCCATACCGATGTTGTTGCCATCGGCCAACGCACGCAATTCTTCATAACGGCCTTCCCAGCCCTCACTGCCTTCGCTGCCTACCACAAATGGACAACCGTTGCAAGAGAACACAACAAGCAACCCATTCTGCTTTTTTACATCGCTGAGAGAATACTGCGAACCTGAAATATCCGCCATTTTCACGTCTGTGGCAGGGGCTGCATCACCGATAGAAAGTGTTTCTGTAGATTGTGCGAAGACGCATGTGCTAGCCGCAATGGCCAACGATAGGAAAAAAGAGCGCATCATTGTTTTATTTATTAATGGAAACAAACATGCGAAGGAAAAGTTGAAACAACAAGCAAAAAGGCCATCCCGTTGGATGACCTTTCTGATAATGAAAACAATTAAACTATCTAATATCTCTACATGAGAACTTACGAGGGGTTTAACGGGAGGTATATGTGTAAAGGTTACGAAGGGAAGAAAATAATTTTCAGCATGGCTGCAGTTCAATGCAACGGCGGATGAAAAATCAGAACACTGCTCTCACCTGAACACTTCCCGCATGAATAGTCTTCAGATCTTGCGGTTTACGGCCATTGTATTGAATATTAAGCTGGATGTTATCGGCCACATTGCGCTGCCACGAAACCAACCATGTGTAGTTGTATCCTGGTTGTAACCCCTCCAGCATTTCAAACGCGAGCGAATTCGTAGTTGCTCCGTTATAGTCAATCGCATACAAATTGACCTCGGAACGAATACTGCCTTTTTCAGGAACATTCCATGTGCACTCCGCTCCCAGTTTTCTCACCAATGCGCGTTCATCGCCCATCGTGTTTCGCTTATCTGCATACTGTGCAAGGGCACTCACCTTGAGCAAAGGAGAAGGTTGATAGGTAAGCTTCGGCTGCAGCAGCGCGTATTGGATGAGAAAGTTTCTGCCGTTGAGAAAATCAGAGCGGGTTTGCTTGCTGCCCCATCTCACCTCCTGGATAACGGTAAGCGCACGCCAGAAATTCCAGCGCAGTGCGCCCAGGTTGAGTTGCTCATTGCGACTCTCAAAACCATTGCTTAGCAGATTTCGATTTTCGAGCAATTGATGCGTGTAATCCATTCCAAATACAGGGTTGGACTTGTTGTAATAAAGAATGTTTCGCACAAGGCCTTGCGAAGCCAGCAGCACTGAATCGGATAGATTTGTGATGAGTGGGTTGAACCGTTCAGGCCCTTCCTCACGCGATGTCTTCCGTTCGATACGAAACGTCGTTGCTGAGCTGAATCGACTCCAAAAACGCCCGAATGGCTTTGCAGCTTTGAGTATGCGAGCAGGTTGAAAGAGAATCGACTCACTGAATTGGTTGGAGTAGGTTTTCACATAGTCATTGCTTTGCACAAAGGTTCGTATGTAATTGGCTTCGTAGGAAAATGCAGCCACCTCGAACTCATTTAAATCCTTCACGTTATCCCCGTTGTAATCATTCCACACATAGACCCCCTGCCCTGCAGGCACCTCAAGGTATATAAACTCACGGCGCTGCTCCAATCCGGAGCCGATTTCATAGAAGGTTGTATTCTGAATTGCATTCTTCCAAAGCTTTGCATTGTATTCGCCGCGAGCGAGCAATGTGTTTTCAGGAGCCGCCGTAAACAATTCAGGATTGATGGCACGCAGTCTTCTATTGCTTATTTGCATCGATAGGCGACTATCATTTTTCCATCGTTGAATCCATTGCATACCATACTGGTCGGCCTGAGCGGCGGCCTCCAAACTGTTTTGAAGGGGCTTACGATCTACACGTTCACGATAAAAAATACGCATAGTCTTCTTAATCGTATCAGCATTTCCAACCGAAGCCTCCCAGTCTAAAAATTCATAGGACAAGCTCTGAATGCTATCGGCAGCGCGAAACACATTTCGCTCATATTCGTCGATCAACATAAATCGGAGTTTGCCGACGTCTTGCGCGGTTCTGCCCTTGTGGCGTGCGAACATGGATTGCACAGCTCCCGATGTAAGCAAAAAGGAAGCGTCTGTTTGCGCAAGAAATTTACCGCGAGTAGAAATATCCGTAGTTCCCTTTGCCCGATAACCATCGAACACATTCGGCATATGAATGAAGTCGGCCGACAATGATACCTTACCCCATTTCTTGCTGCGAAATGCACTTTGCAAGGAGCTCCAGTGTTGATCTGCCACGTTGTTAGGAAGATTGGTCAGGTTCCAGTTTCGCACGAATTCAACTTCTCTAAAGCGCTCTACAGGATTGAAGTTTTTGTGCGTGAATTCGTAAGAAAAAGTTGCAGAGAACAAGCGCTGTTTCGTTGAATCGGCAAGCCATGTATTTGTTTCAGCGACCGTCTTTAATTCATTCCATTGAAGGCGTGTACGGGCGGCTATACCCAGGTCATCTGCAGAATCGAACGCTGAAAATGTATTCAAGTCGCGATTGGACAGCGCACCCTCAAGCGACCAAACTAATTTCTCGAAATTGCCAACGGGCCAAGAAAAACCAGCAGAAACCATTTGTGTCTTCTTCGGAGCAGCGAGCAAAATAACCGGCGCATACGAACCCTGTTTTGACCATTGAACGCCGTTAAAAACAGGAGCAACCCAACGGTAGGTGCGACCATTGGCCGAGAATCCATTCTCTACATAATCGCCATTACCGATTCCTACAAATGAAAAATTGACGCGATAATGGGCACGAGTGGAATCATCGGAATAAACAAAGACGCTATCAAAGCCAAGGCTATCAACCATGGCATAACGCACTTCATTGTTGAGATAACCCAAGCTGTCGATGCCCGTGCGAAACGTGGCCAGAAAATCATCACCTCCCGCAGCCAGTATAGCCTTGTCGTCATCCGACAAGTCTTGCTGCAAGGGTTGGTTGCGGGCATCGTTTTCAGAATAGACATTCACAAAAGCCAACTTGTTGCCGTTTTTCCAGGTCAGAGAAGTCTGCAACAACGGCCTGGCATACCTTCTTTCGGAATACTGAAACTCAACCGTGATGCGGCGATCCTTCGTAATAAGCTGACGAGGCGTAAAAGAAATTTCGGCGGAATTATAATCAATCACATAGTCCTTATCCATGCCGCGCTCCAGGAGCCGTCCATCGATGTAGACCATTTCAGTGCCCGACAGCACAATGATGAACAACTCATTATCGGCACCCTTTAATCGATAGGGCCCTTGATTGCCTTCAATGCCTTGAATGACATTGCGGGCGAATCGGCCCTTTGAAATAGAAGCCGACGCCTCAACAGTCATCGATTTCGATGCTGAGAATTTTCGTTCGCTCAGGGCATAAAGTCCTTGTGCGCGCTTGAAATAATTCATGAAGTAGCCCGTGGGCCTTCGTAACTGAAAATCGCCGGCAATCAATTTTGTTTTATCATCGGAAAGCTGAATGAATACCTGATCGAAATCCTGGAGCTGCTGGGTATTCCCTGAAGGCTGAATAGGAATATTGTCGTCTGTGATTGAAGCCAGAAGACTCACCCTTTCTGAAACTTTTCCATTCAGTTGCAAATTGAGCGAAGAGTTGACAGAGAGGTTTTGATTGTTTCCAAAAAGAATTCCCCGCGAAATGGACCCGTTTTTTTGAATACCCTTATCATCCAGAAAAGAAGTCTCACTATCGG
>CALQJP020000219.1 GCA_943330925.2 Chryseobacterium gleum | reverse complement strand
GTGCACGAGGAATCCGCTGGAGATAATCGTTACCGGTGCGCCGCAAATTGAATGGATTGACCTGAACACAGGCGAACCTGTTACGCTCACCGGTGAGAATAGCTATAATGCTATCGCATCCGATTCCATACGTTTCCAGGTTACGGGTATCAATGAGTTCTATTGTGTAACTACAAACTTTATCGAGGTTCCGGTTTATCTAACACCCGATGTGCGCATTGATTCGCTCACTCCTTTTTGCATAGATCGAAATGCTTCCGTTATTGTTTCCGGGGCTGATTACTATGTGTGGAATGGCTTGAATACAACTCCGATACTCACATTTCCTGCAGTGAATGATACGGTGTTTATCGTTTCGGGGTCTACAGTCTATGGTTGTTTCGCCTATGATACCCTGGCCATTACGGTGCGTCCCAATCCGGAGATTTGGCTCACCGGTGAATATTCCATCTGTGAACTGGATACCGCAACGCTCGTGGGTTCGGGAGCTTATCAGTATTTCTGGGAGGGAGTATTGGGAACCGATACGCTCGATGCCACGCCTTCTGTCGACTCGCTGTT
Organism: Chryseobacterium gleum; assembly: GCA_943330925.2. Lineage (GTDB taxonomy): Bacteria > Bacteroidota > Bacteroidia > Flavobacteriales_D > Sanyastnellaceae > JAIBBG01. The sequence goes on along the minus strand of CALQJP020000219.1, from coordinate 4,021 downwards.
CACCTTGATTGGAAAGAACATTTTCGGTTGCGCCGACACGGCAACTTATTTTGTGAATGTGGATCCTGCGCCAGTTATTACGTTTATCGGTGACCCGGAAATTTGCGTGGGCGATTCGGTTTCGCTTCAAATGATTACCGATGGTCTCGCGTTTCAATGGTTAGGTGGATCAACACAGTCAATCATTCCGGTTGACCCGGCTGATGATACGACCTACACCGTAACCGCCATTGGCGCAAATAGTTGTCCCAGAACATCGTCGTTTGTAGTTGTCGTCAACGATTACCCGGTCCTTTCCATCGATGGAAACACAATAGCCTGCTTTGGCGATACACTCACGTTGATAGGTTCCGGTGCAGATGCGTTTTTCTGGAATAATGGCCTCATCGGCGATACGATTCGTTATGTGCCGGTAGCATCGGGAGTTTTGCGCGTGGAGGGCAATAGCAATGATTGTATTACAGAAGAAGTACTGATTATTACGGTAAATGAAACACCTTCAGTGCAGTTTGCATTTACTACTGACTCTTTGTGCACCAGTGGTTCGGGAGTATCTTGGGTGGCCAGCCCGGGTGGAGGCCAGTTGAGTGGCGATGGCGTGGTGAATAACTGGTTTGAATTGAACTCAGCTGTCAATGGCGTGAACACGGTCAGCTACACATTCGTCAATGAGTTCAACTGCTCATCGACCGCAACCGATCAAATCATCGTGGAGACGTGTCTGGGCCTTGAGGAAGAGGTTGCTCTGCTTTCGCTCTATCCCAACCCTTGTTCAGAAATGCTGACTTTGACGGTTTCAGGGCAGTCTGCTGAGTGCACGATATACAGCGCAATGGGCCAGCTTGTGTGGAGCGCAAAGGTAGCAGGTACGACAACCATCGAAACGGTGTCGTGGGCACCTGGCACCTACATGTTGAACGCAGGAAATGGCACAACCCGACGCTTTATCAAGCTCTGAGGTTAGGCCTTTGTCTTAAACCACTTGAGCGATTGGCTCAGTTTGTTTTTGAGAATCTTTCTGTCTACGATGTAATCCAAGAATCCGTGTTCCAATACAAACTCGGCGCTTTGGAATCCTGAAGGTAAGTCCTTGCCAATCGTTTCTTTCACTACTCTTGGACCAGCAAAGCCAATAAGTGCTTTGGGTTCCGCAATGTTGATGTCGCCCAGCATCGCAAATGATGCGGTAACACCACCGGTGGTAGGGTCGGTCAAAAACGATACATATGGGAGTTTAGCGTCGGAAAGTTGAGTGAGCTTGGCAGAAGTTTTAGCCATTTGCATGAGCGACAGACCTGCTTCCATCATACGCGCACCGCCCGACTTGGAAATACAGATGAATGGGCATTTATGCTGAATGGCTTCATCGACACCGATAGCGAATTTTTCACCCACTACCGAACCCATGGAGCCGCCAATAAAGCCGAAGTCCATGCAAGCAATCACGGCTTCTTCACCGTTTATTTTACCTCTGCCAACCCGAATGGCATCCTTTAATCCTGTTTTTGCAATGGTGGTCTTGATGCGGTCTTTGTAAGACTTTGTGTCCTTGAACTCCAGCGGGTCTGCACTGGTCATGTTTGCTGCTACCTCAGCAAATTCGTTTTCATCGAATAAGATGCTGAAATACTGTAGCGAGTTGATTTTCTCGTGATAAGCGCATTTGTTGCACACCCAGTTGTGCTCTGCATGTTCTTCACTGGTGAGCACGTGGCGGCACTCCGGACACTTATACCAAAGGCCTTCGGGAATGTCTTTCTTTTCCTTGTACTTGGTAGTAATTCCCTGCATTTTTCGTGTAAACCAGCTCATAATTCAGCAATTATTTGGGTGCAAATATGAATGAAAAAAGACATTATCGGAGCAAATAGATAACACCTGTGCGAACCTCCTTGGGGCCTTCGAAGGGTGTTACTTCGATCCGGTAGTTGTAGGTGTCGTCGCCCATGCCTGAGGAAGGAAGCCAGAGAGCGTCCAATTCAGTGGAGTAAAAGATTGCATCCCCAAAGCGATTGTAAATGGTGAGATCGATTTCTTTCAGGTTGTAGCCGCTCACTCCCCAACCCTCATTGAAGGTGTCTTCATTGGGAGTAAAGCCGGAGGGTATGTAGAGCGCCCAGCTGCAGGGGAAGTTGGAAATCTGAATTTCATCGGCCGACATGCCGCAGACGTTGGTTGCTTCTACCCGATAGAGCCCACTGCCCGAGGTCAGAATGAAGGCCGTTGTATCGCCTGTCGACCACAGGTAGGAAGCTCCTTCGTTCCATGCGTTCAGTTGAATGGGATAATCCTCACAAAAGGAGGTGTCGGCGCCCAATACGACATTCGGTAGCACACGTCCTACAACTTCAATGGTGTCGAGGCTAATGCAAGGCCCATTGTTTATCTCAATGGTATCGATGCCTGCACTTGCAATCGTTATTTCCGAGCTGAAAACTCCGTTGCTCCAACTGCCCGCATACGATGAAGTCAACACTGCGGTGGTGCCTTCGCAGAGCGTCGTATCTGCGTGCAATTGCGCCTCGTGCAAGTCGAAGAGAGCAACTTGCACTGTGTCTGTGTCGTTGCAGCTTCCCGCTGAATAATGGAAGAAATAGGTACCCGACTCGAGGATAGTTGCAGGATTATCCGATTGGAATCCGCTTCCTGTCCACTGCCCGCTGATAGCTGCCTCCACTGCGAGTGCTTCCGTATTGCAATGGTTTACTTCCTGCGGCAAATTGGTGAGGGGCATTGCAAACTCAAAAACGTTCACGGTATCGCTTTCTGAGCAAACTCCTGTATAAACGGTCACATCGTAACTACCGGGAGAAGTCCATAGAGAAGAAGAAGTATCGCCCGTCGACCAGATTAAACTATCCCAGTTGCCCGGACAATTAATGAGAGCGCTGTCGTTGGGGCAAATGGTTTGATTCGCACCAAGTTCCAGTGTGTTCATGGACAATACGAAAATGGTAATTGAATCGGAGGCTATGCAACCTACACCGGCAGAGTCGCGCGTTACCAGCAGCGAGTATTCGAGTGTGCTGCCGGTCTGATTGTCGATTTGAAAAATGGGGTTGCTCGCAGAGGTAGAGCTAAGTCCATCTGCAGCAGCCCATGCGTATGTGTAACCATTGAGGGGGTTAACACCTAGTTCAATCGCATCGCGGCTGCACAGCGTGGTGTCGTTGCCTGCGAAGACTGGTTGCGAGAGTATGATGGGTTCGCAAGCAGTGAGGCTGATGTCATCGAGTCCGAAATCGTTACCTCCGGTTTGCGACTGAAAGTCTAAAATGCAGATGTCGAGCTGGGTGAGTGTGTCGCTAAACCACGTGGTCGAAAACGACGACCAAGTGCCTGATGCCAGCAAAGAGTCGGTTGAAACCGCTCCGTTGAAGGAGGGGCGTAAAACGGCCAACGGGTGCGGGTTGTTGTTGTTGGCAATGTCGCGCGCCCAGAAGGTAAAGGTGTAGGTGGTTTGCGGCAATACATTCACGCTTTGACACCACACTTCTGCACCTTCTTGTCCGGGCGCATTCGCAATGAAGAAATCGCCTGATGGTGGGTTGGTGTGATCGCTGCCGGTAAAGCCGCTGTGAAACAGAGTTGCATTGTTGCCGATCGCGTAGGTGTTTTCGGGGCATAACGTGCAGATGAAAGGAAAAAACGTAACGTATTCAAAGGAAGACGTGAAGCCCGAATTTCCATTTTCGAAATCACCATTTACAATGCGGTCATTCAGTGACTCGCATGCCTGGCATTGTGCCTGGACGTGCACGGCACACCACAGAAACGCGATGATGGTTGCTAATCGTTTATGCATCCTGCTCGGAGATGGTTGATTCAACACTTAAATTGCTTTCAACTTTTCGCTTATTGATTACCGGATTGGCATACATCTGCAGCAAAATTTCGCGCGCAGTGCTTTGAAATTTTTCGGCCGGCAGACCAAGTTTTTTCCTGGATAGCGAGAGTTTGAATACATGTCCGCGTATATAATTGACGAACGCAATACGCTGAATGTTCGAGTAGTGGTCTT
>CALQJP020000218.1 GCA_943330925.2 Chryseobacterium gleum | reverse complement strand
TGTGAGTCAGGGTCGGGGCCGTCGATGATGCGGAAAATGCCACCGCCGCCGTTGTTGACTATAATAATCCGAAGGTTCGTTTTAGGGAGGTTATTCCAAAAGGCATTGCTGTCGTAAAAGAAGGCAATGTCGCCGCTTATCAGAGTGGTAAGCTTGCCTGATGCATGCGTTGCTCCTATGGCTGTGCTGGTGCAGCCATCGATACCGGCCACACCGCGATTGCCAAAGTAGCGCAGGTCGGGGCGGGCGTCGTGCAATAATATATAACGCACGGCTGAGCTGTTGCCCATTTGTACGTCGCTGCCCGTGGGGAGCGCTGGTTGTATTTGATTAAACGCTTGCAAGTCGCTCCAAGGTGCTTGCGTCATGAATTCGCGCGCTGCTTGCGCTGTAATGCTGTTCCATTGCAAAACACTTTCGCGGTAGTCTGAACTCAGGGAGGCAGCAGCTCCGTTCATGTTCTCAAAGAACTCAGTAGGGGTGAGGGGTATCACCTTGCTGAGTTTCTTCACCGTGTCGAGTCCTTCTCCGCTGATGTCGACATGCCAGTGCTCGAAGTTCCCTTTGCGCAAAAGGGCTTTTATTTTTCTCGAGATGAGATTATGACCCACCGTAATGAGAAGGTTGGGTTGCAGGTAAGCCTTGTCGTTATCGTTTAGTCCTGCTAAAAAGCGGTCGATGGTAGTGACGAACGAGTCATCAGCCAGATTGCTGTGAGCTTCTGTGAAAACAGCTACATTGCTTCGCTTACCAAAAGCAGCAATGGCTTGAAGCATGCCTTCATCGGCCTGCATTTGTCCGGCAAGAACCATCACCTTCTGTGAATGTGCCACGCTCGATTGCAGTGTTGACAATTCATCCTCTGAAAGACGCAGCTGAGCATTCGCGCGGTTAATCATCTTGGCCGTTTGTTGCGGCGAATCTGTTAGGTTGTAAAGCGGCTCGCGTAACGGGAAATTGATATGCACCGGACCTCTCACGCCTTCATTGGCCATGCGCATGGCCTCATCCATGATGCGCACGTTGTACCACACCAAGTCGCCTTCCGATGCTTCTTCAGCGATTTCGTAGGAGGCTTTGATGTAATTGCGATACACATCGCGCTGCCGAATGCTTTGTCCCTCGCCTTGGTCAATCCACTCAAAGGGCCTGTCGGCCGTGACCACCAACAAAGGCACGCGTTGGTAGTAAGCTTCGGCTATGGCAGGTGCGAAATTGAGGGCAGCAGTGCCACTAGTGCAAATGATAAGTACTGGATGATTGAACTGCTGAGCCATGCCCAGTGCTACGAAAGCGGCACTCCGTTCATCTACCATGCTGTGCACTCTAAAGCGCTTATCGTGCGCAAGGCTGATGCTGAAAGGAGCATTTCTGGAACCCGGACAAATAATGATCTCCCGAATACCGTGCTGATCCAGTAATTGAATGAAGTCTTGAACCGGTTTCTTATCGGAAATCATGGGGCGCTAAATTAAGGTTCGAAGGCGCACACACTACAGTTTCTTCTCCATCAACACCAGGTCAAGCCAGCGATCGAATTTGAAGGCGACCTCGTGTAGGTGAGCGGCTTGTGTGAACCCCTCTTGTTGGTGGAGCCGGATGCTCGTGTGATTCTCTGCGTCGATACCACCGATGAGCACATGCACGCCTCTGTTTCGAGCTTCTTGCTCGATGGCCTTCAACAACAGCCGCCCAATGCCACGCTGTTGAAACGAAGGGTGCACATACACCGAATGCTCCATGGTGGTGCGGTATGCGGCACGTGCGCGGAATACGCCATATGTGGCAAAGGCCGCTACTCGTCCGTCCACAACGGCAATGAGCACGGGATGTGATGCTTCCTTTTTTTGTGTCCACCAATGCTGTATGTAAGCTTCATCGAACGCACTGTATTCATAGATAGCAGTTGTGTTTGCGATGGCTTCGTTGTAGATGGCCAGAATATCCGACAGGTCATGTTCAGTGGCGGGTCTCAAAACAGGGTGTACATCTTTTATCATCGGAAAGGCAGACTTGGCATATTTTTTAGCAAGTTTGCGTCAAATTAAATCCAATTTATCATGAAAGCTTTCAAGAATTTTTGTCTGATACCCTGTCTGGTCCTTTTACTAGCTCTTCAGGCATGCAAGTCGACCTCAACGATGGGCGAAAAAGTGAAGGAACCATTTTCCGGCAATAAATACGAAAGCTCTTCTCGTTACTTCCGTGCGAAAGGCAAGGGAGATAGCTCCGACGAAAACATTGCAAAGAACAAAGCGGATCTTCAGGCGAAGAAGGAGTTGGCCCAGCAAGTGGAAACCCGCATGAAAGTAGTGACCGATCAGTACTTGCATGAAAATGAAACGGCAAGCGGCAGCGAAATCAACGACAAGTTCCAGTCCTTAATCCGTGAAGTAACCAATACCACTATTGCCGACTTGCGCAAAATTGGCGAGGAGAAGTACCTGAATGCAGAGGGAAAATACACGGTCTACATTGCCTACGAAATTCACAAACGCGATATGTATCGATTCCTAAAGCGTCAGGCGAAGCTCAACGCAAAGCTGAACGAAGCAGAACGCAAGGCGATTGAAGACATGATTGACGAGGAGCTGAAGAAGGTCGAGGAGTTGGGTGAGGGAGAGTAAGGGATTACAAATTACAGGTTACGGATTACGGATTACTTAAGCAAGTGCCGTAATCCGTTTTTTTTTACTTGTAAAACACGTTGTATCCTGTTGCTCCGGCTTGAATTTCGATTTGATTGCCGTTGATGCGTATGTTGTTTTGATTTAGACCTTGTGCCACGGCCTGATAGCTTTTAGGCAATTCTACAGAGGTTGTTTCGCTGCTCAAGCCTTTGCTTAATACAATTATAGCCTCGCTGTCAAAATACCTTCTGCCTAACACAATTACCCCATTGTCGTTGAAGAGTATTTCGGTTTCGCCATAGGTAAGGGCCATGTTTGTTCGACGCAGATTCACCAGCTTTTGCGTTGCCGTCTGCAGCTTTGCCTGTGGTGAACTCCAATCATTGAAGTGCATCATGCGGCGGTTGTCTGGGTCGTTGCCGCCCGGCATTCCAATTTCATCGCCGTAATAAATGCATGGCACACCGGGCGTGGTCATCAAGAAGGCCATCAGCATTTCCAGGTTGTTGTAACCTGCGGTGTCGCGGTTCTGAATGTCGCGCGTCCAGCCGGCCAACTTTGCATTTTCCGAAAATTGAACCGACCCGTCGGCATACGAAATGAAGCGCGCTCTATCCTGATTGCCTGTGATGTTACCCATGAGGTGATGACTGCCGTAGTAAGACATGCTTTCATTCAACACGCGCTGCAGGTTGCTGAAGTTGGTTTCCGGCTTCGCAAAGGCATCCACTGCCGCATCGTATAAATTGAAGTCAAATTGCGCATCCATCTGGCCGCTGCTGATGTAGGAAGAAATCAACTCTGGACTGCCGTAGGTTTCTCCGATTTGGTAGAGTGTTCTTCCTGGATGCTCTGCCTGATAGCCCTTCACCTTCTTGGTCAAGGTGCGCCAAAAGTCTTCATTGATGTGCTTGGTAGCGTCATGACGGAAACCGTCGAGGTCGTAATTCTCTACCCAATACATGGCAGTGTCGGTGAGGGCTTCCACCACAGCATGGTCCGCAAATTTCCAGGTTGGAAGGAAGGTGTCGAACCAGGTAGTAAGTCGGTGCTCATCCCATTTCTCCGTATTCATAGTGCCATCGGGCAGATAAAGTGGAGTAGTCCATTCGGGCTTTTGCTTGTAGAGCGGATGGTCTTGGTGCACATGATGCGCAACATAGTCCAGTATAACATTCATGTTGTTGGCATGCGCTGTCTTGAGCAATTCATCCATGGCCGCTTTGTTTCCAAAACGATTGTCGATGTTGCGCAATGCCGTTGGCCAGTACCCGTGGTATGCCGAGAACGTACTCTTCACGCCATTATCCCACAATCCCCAGGCTCCTTCGGCATTGGTGGTAATGGGCGAAATCCAGATGGTGTTGATGCCCAACTTCTCGAAATAGCCGTCTTTGATTTTTTGCGTTATACCCTGCAGATCACCGCCCAAATTGTTGGCCTTTGGGTGTATGGTTGAGTCGGGTGTAGGTCTGTTGTTGCTTGCCTCGCCGTCCACAAATCGGTCGACCATCACGAAATACATCACCGTATTGCGCAAATCACTGCGCGTTAAGTCGCTGGCATTGGTGATAATCTTGCCCTTCTTCATTGGAACCAAAATGTCGTTGTAGCGCTGGGTGCCATTGTCGGCATACACGCGCAGGTGTGAGCGCTCCAGTTGATCGGCTGTTTTCGGAATATCAATGTTGATCTTACCATCCTTCAAAGACGCTGGTACTAGTTGATTGTCGACGTAGGCCAAAACATGCTTGCAAGCATCGCCATCTACAAGGGTCACGCTGCCTTGCGTGGATGCTTCCGTAAACATCATCGGCTGTTTGTCGGTTGAAGCGCCGGCTTGAAAGGTGTTGTTGAGACCGCCCATGCCGTTGCTGATGGTGTTGGGATTGGAGGCGTCCATCATTTCCGCTCCGTCTTCCCAAATGCGGTACTGATAAAGCCCCTGGTTCAACACCAGTTCTACCG
>CALQJP020000217.1 GCA_943330925.2 Chryseobacterium gleum | reverse complement strand
CCGCTCACATTGTTGTTGTAGGCATAGCGTGTAAATGCAAGTGTTGTGTTGCCAAACATTTTTGAAGAAAAAACGTGATTGAGTCTTACGGATGCCATTTGGTTACCCCATGCAATATTGCTTATAAACTTTGAAGAGTATTCACCTGGATTCACTGCCTTATTATTACTATTGATAAATATGCGATCCCTGCCGGCGTAAACAGTAACGTAGAGCCTTTGCTTGGCATTTAAAAGCGTATTCACTTTTCCATATAAATCAAAGAAGGTATAACCAGTTTGTACTTCACCTTGGCTACCCATAAGCGCTGCCACTCGCGTGAGCAAATCGAAGTTACATCTGCGCAGTGAGAAAAAATAGGACGACGTATCCTTCTTAATCGGTCCCTGAAGATTTACTTTCATAGCCAAAGTACCAACTGCATATTCACCTTGGCGCTTTTTCATATTTCCATCCTTCATACGGATATCCAATACGGAGGAAAGACGGCCACCGTATCTCGCGGGGAATGCACCTTTGTAGAGTTCAACATTTTTAATGGCGCTCGCATCAAACGTCGAGAGGAATCCTCCAATGTGATTTACGTTGTAAAGAGGAACATCGTCGAGCAAGTACAAATTCTGATCGGGGCTTCCACCTCGCACATTGATTCCTGATGTCCCTTCTTTTCCACCTTGCACGCCCGCCATTAGCTGGAATACCCGCATCACATCGGCCTCACCGAAAAGAGAAGGCATCTTTTTTAATTGATCAATAGGCACTGTAAGCTGACTCATCCTATTCGTTAGCGTGGGATCATTACTGTCTGTAATCACCACTTCTTTGGTCAGATTGTTTTCTGCTGTAAGCAATATTTCTAAAGGGCCCTTCGCAACAGTATCAATTTTGAACCGCTGAGACTGATAACCTAAGAAACGCACAACCAATGTGTCGTGCGCACATTGAGGTAAAGAAATGGTGAAGAATCCGTAGCTGTTCGTGCTTGTTCCAAGCGTAAACGTTGAATTGGAAATGGAGGCACCAATGAGAGTTTCTTTTGTAGCGGCATCTTTGACATACCCGTAAATAATACATCGTTGAGCACGGCCAGCAAAACATAAAAAAAAGAGCGTCAACAAAACAACAGAACGAGTTAGAATCATGAATCGAGTTCGATTAAGGAATGTATACTGCATTCATGATTTTCTGGTTATAAGCGCCAAAAATTCCGTAGCCATTATTCACATTGGTGTAAAGCTCAACTGGATCTCCCTGAAACAAAAGGGTGAGCGGATCGCGCGTATTTTGTGTAGAATTTTGATTGAACCGGTGCACTGACCAGCTCTTCAAGTATTGGTAATAACTGGAACTGATGTTTCTGAGCTCAATGTAGTAGGGTGAATCACCTGCGGATGGATATCCACCCCACTTCAGGTTGAATGAAACTTCCCCGTTCATTCCATTGAATAACGCATCTGAAAAGAAGAGTGTACTTGGGGCATAGTTCCAATTGGCATCCGCAATTAATGTTGGATCGTCCAATTGAATGATGCGCGTCGATGGCATGGGTTGAATAATGGGATCGAGTGGATTACCGCTGTATAGAATCAATTGATAGAAGTTGATATTTGGGTCAGGATCATCAAGCCTTAATTTAAAACGGGTAAGGGGTAACCCTTCCTGATCCAGCGATTCACCAACGGTGAAAAACAACGAATCTATTTGTGGCGGAGGTGGCACTGAACATTCAGAACTAACCGATGAAAACACGGGGTGGTTCGTTTCTAAACTGTAACTGAAGCCCGCTTGGGGATATACGTGACTAAAATACCAACCGTCAGATTGATATACCAACGTATCGATAGGTACCCCGTTTTCGAAAAGGAATACGCTGGCATTCTCAACGATTGCCGAACCCGTATCCGTTATCGCGATGGTTTTTCCTACATGCGCTTTAATGAGAGAGTCAGGATTGATGATAGACGAAAGCACGAGTTGCGGCGTGAAAGATGGAGCGTAGTAATCCACCTCCTTGATGCAGGAAGTTAAGAGTAATATGATTGTCCAATGGGTTATTTTATTCAAGGCCATGCGTAACTTTTTTTTCACATAAAAATTGTATTCACGAGAAAATGGTGGTCTCTTTTAACACGACCACCTTTTTGTATCGCAGTTTCAAAAAATCGTTTTAGAACGGATCGATTGTGGATTATTGCCCGGCCTTTCATGCCTGATCCTCTTGTTTGCTGTTCTGCTGTGCCGGATGACGGTGGCCGAGCGTAGTCGAGGCCCCAGCCCCTCTCCAAAAGGAGAGGGGAGCGCTTCAGGAGTGGCTAATTGCGGCACAACTGCTGCTAGCAAAAAGCCTTGTCTTTAGCCGTCTTCAGTCCCCAGTCCCCAGTAGCTAAAAAGGGCCCTCGACTTCGCTCGGGCACCGGTCGTTTCCCGCGCGATTGCACCTCGGCTCCGCTCGGTGACCGTCCTCGGCTGCGCTCGGTGACCGAGTGCGTCGACCGAGCGGAGCCGAGGCTGCTTTTTTTCGGGCGTGACGGTGGCCGAGCGTAGTCGAGGCCCAAGCCCCTCTCCAAAAGGAGAGGGGAGCACGGTAGAAGTGGCTGATAGCGGCACAACTGCTGCTAGCCGGAAGCAGCGCCTTTGCCGTCACTAGTCACTAGTCAATCGTAATTCGCTACTCGCCCCCAATCTCCCCAACACTTCCCCAGCCAAACTATCCATCCTTGAAAACGCAAACCACCGTTTGCCAAGATCTTTGATGGAGGCGCCGATGTGATAGAGTTCTTTGCCATCAATCAACAAGAAACGATCGTGTACCTGCTTGCTTCGGTGAATGGTGATAGGCGGGTATTGCGCATTGTGTTTGGCTAGGTCGAGTTGAAGTGTTGTCGGAATGCGTTCGGTGTAAATGGTAGCGGTTACGTTCTTTTGCCGTTTCGCTAGTTGCAGCAGCACGGTGTGGTCGACGTAATTATCGATGAGGATGATGGACTGCTTCGCCCGCTGAATGATGTCGCAGAAAAAGGCATAGGCATCGAAGATTTGGTTTTCGAAGAAGATGCCGTGTTTGGGGAGTTCAACTCCTTCCATTCGCTTGTATAAATCTTCGATTTTTTGTTCGTGAAAAATCAGCATCTTTTCGGTGTTCGCTAAACGGGTAACAAGTAAATCGCCATGCATCATGGCTTTTTTCAAAAGCACAAAGGACTGTATTATTTGAACGCTTACTTCAACGGCTTGCGTTGAATTCAGCACAGAAGACGCCATTGCTACTCCAAATTCAGTGAATACCCTTGGAGGTTTTCGCATGCTCATGCGAATGGATTTGGATATCGCATTTTGCGATATCCAAATTCTCATTTCATCAGTTGTCAGGTGAAAGCAAAATGTAGCGGGAAATCGACCTTTGTTGCGACTTACCTGTTCATTGAGTCGTGAAGTGCTCACCCCATAAAGTTCGGCCAAATCGCGGTCCAGCATGACCTGCATACCCCGAATGGTAAAGATTCGGCTTTCGATTCCGGGGACGATTGAATTTTCCATGCAGCGAAACTGCAGCGGGTCGTCGACATAAAAAACCTATAAAATATTCCGGATATGGGCATAAATGCAAGTGCGAGGTGCGAAGTACGAGGTACGGAAATGGCGATGCATTTCGTCTGTTGTTCTTGTGCCAATGCGTACGTCTCCTGCTTTGGCATGAGTGACATTCGCGAAAAGTTGCGCCCTTTCCGTACTTCGCACATCGCACGTTGTACTTTATCTCGCCCCTGTGGGCTAAATACTTGAAAACAATTTGAATCCCAATACAACACTACGTGATGATATAGACTCAAGAAATTTGTATCAATAACTTAGAACTGTCGTGTATAAGACACTGAAGGAATTATAGGAAAAATACTAAGCTGATACAGCTTAATTCGTTGGTCTGCTCTGTCTACTCTGTAAAACAAATAGAATGGATTCTGCCTGTTGTAGGCATTGAAAATACTGATATTCCAAGTTCTGCTCCCGTTCTTTTTCTGCTTGGTAAAATTGATGGCCAAATCCAATTTGTGATAAGCCGGAATACGCGAGCTGTTTCTGCCATTGTAAATCTGTGCAGGGGGGAAAGGAGAATAAATCGACTCGGTTTCCTGGGGGTTGTTTTGGTAGTTGAAATAATTGAATGCTCCATACTGCTGCTGCGCCAAAGTAACCGGACTACCGGTGCTGTACATCCAAGTAGCGGAAATGGAGATATTCTCATTGATTTCATGGTTGATTACCGCGGTGGCCACATGTGTCCGGTCGTACCGAAAAGGAAACCAATTCCCATTGTTTAGACTATCAAATCTCCGATCGTTTCTAGAGAGTGTATAGGAACACCATCCCGTTGTTCGTCCATGCATTTTTTGAAGTTGAAGATCAATACCTGCCACCTGACCAATGCCTCCGTTTGTTACTTTATCTGTGATACTTTCATCATTTGAAAAAAAACTAACTCCTTCTTGGTACTCCACCAGGCTTGTGTACTTTTTCAGATAGAACTCCGCCGACCAATCCCATTTCTTATCCTCTGAAAGCGTACCGCCCAATCCCAAGGCCACTTGCATACAATTGCTT
>CALQJP020000216.1 GCA_943330925.2 Chryseobacterium gleum | reverse complement strand
GGCTACCACGCCCTTCGCGCGCGATTATCAATCCCTTTCTGTTAACCCGGCGAACCTCGACCTCGAAACGGGCTATGACCAAAAGACAACGCTTGGCATTTTCGATTTCACAGCATCTCTTTATACCGAACTACTCAGCAAGCAACAACTATTCAACGGATTCTCATCACAATCGACACAAAAACCTCTTTCCTTCAGCGAACAAATGGCCAAAGTGGAAGAGCTTAGCATGAAGCCTACGGTTATTGATGCAGACTTATTGTTGCTTGGCGCCTCCTTTCGAAGCGAAAAAATCGGTGCCTTTGCATTTACCATTCGAGAGCGCTTCGACTTCTATTCACGAATCGACCGAACGCTCACTGAACTCCTTTGGCTAGGGAATCAATCTTCCTACTTCGACTCTCTCATCGTGCAAGCGGCTTCCGGCGCCGACTCCATCATTGCTCGTCCGGAAAACTTTGATCCCTCGCAATACAACATTCTCTCGGCCTTTATCTCATCGGCTCAAGCGCTTTCAGGACAGCAGCTGCTGGGCAATACGGCTATAGGGTTCTCTTGGCTGCAGGAGTTCAATTTTGGCTACGGCAAGAGAATCATCAAAAACGACAATTTCGAATTCCATGCGGGCATTAGTGCTAAATACTTGCTTGGTGTGGGTGCTATCGAAATCAATGGTGAAAAGAAAGAGGCCTTCTGCGCGCTTTCTCCACTGCTGAATCCTTTCTCTTCGCAACTGGAAACAACGGCCCAAAATCCTTCTTCGCTCCCGTCTGATGCATCGCAACTAAAACCGGTTGGGCAAGGCTTCGGATTTGATATCGGCGGCACATTTCTTTTCAAACAACACTTCATTATCAATGCTGCTATCAACGACATTGGGCAGATGCGCTGGGATGGTAATCTCTTCGAGCTAGGCACCGGAAAGATTACCGGATTTGACGAAGTCGGAATCGAAACACTCGAACTAAACTCAGTCCTCAATTCCTTCGATGGACTCGATGCTATTCTTAATTGGAAAGGATCAGAATCGCACATTACCCGCCTCAATACCACAGCGCGATTGGGATTAGGATTTGAAGAACTGCAAAAATTCCGAATCGGTTTCGATGTAATTGCGCCCATGAACGACAACAAGGCGAACATTCAGCAATCTGCAATTAATGTGGGAATCGAAGTATCGCCCTGGCCTTGGCTTCACCTGCAAACAGGCTTCTCGGATGGTGGCAACTACGGCCGCCGCATGCCCGCCGGAATTTATTTCACAGTGGGTGAAGGTGCATATGAAATGGGTGTTGCCACGCGTGACGTGCTTACCTATTTCACCGATGATAATCCAACGCTTTCCATGGCTTTGGGTTTTTTAAGATTCCGCTTATAAACCAATCGCAATGAACTGCCGACGGTGTGCGTTGTTTAGAAGAACGAATGACCCTCATGAAATTTTCAATCCTCTACGTCGCGCTCGTTGCAACGCTCAGCGCGTGCTCTCAAACCAATTCTAATCCTAAAAAAATCGATCTTCCTGCTATGACCTCTACTTCAGACTCTGTTGAAATTGCGACCTTCGGCGCAGGTTGCTTTTGGTGTGTGGAAGCTGTTTACCAGCAAGTGAATGGCGTGCTCAAGGTTGAAAGCGGTTATGCCGGAGGGGCCATCAAAAATCCATCCTACAAAGAAGTTTGCACAGGCAGAACCGGTCATGCTGAGGTTTGTCAGATTACGTTCGACCCACGTGTGGTGAGCTACAATCAATTGCTCGAAGTGTTCTTTGGAACTCACGACCCCACAACCCTCAATCGCCAAGGTGGCGATGTGGGAACTCAATACCGCTCTTCCATCATGTTCCACAGCGATGCTCAAAAAGCTTCGGCTGAACTTGCCATTCAAGCTGCCAATGCAAGCGGAAACTGGTCTGACCCCGTGGTGACGGAGGTGGTGCCTGCAGACACATTCTATCGCGCAGAAGATTACCACATGGACTATTTCACCTTACACGGAGAACAGCCCTACTGCCAGATGGTGGTAAGACCCAAAGTAGAAAAGTTCAAAAAGACTTTTTCAGAATACCTTAAAAAGTAAGCTTACTTCATCGTGCGATTGGGGCGAATGATTATCTCGCTGATCACTCCACCGGCCGATGCCTCTATAGCGTGCAATATCTGATCGGCTATCATTTCCGGCTTGAGCCCTGCTGCAAAATAATCCTTGTACTGTTCGAGCATTTGCGCATTGCTGGTGCTGTTGATGAATGGGGTATCAACTGAACCCGGACTGATGGTCGTTACGCGCAATTTATCGGGCAACTCCAGTCGCAAACTGTCGCTGATGGCTATCAATGCGTGCTTCGTAGCGCAATAGACTCCTGAATTTGGAAATACCTGATGAGAAGCCAACGAACCCAAGTTAATGACATGTCCTCGGGCTTCAATCAATGCCGGTAAGGCTACGTGAATACAATTCAATACGCCCTTCACATTCACATCTACCATGGTGTGCCACTCCTCGATTTTACCTCCAACGAGCGTGTCGAAGTATCCCAAACCTGCATTGTTGATGAGCACATCGATGCTGCCAAATGCATCCGTGAATTTCTGAATGGAGGCCTGCACTTCTTCATAGCGCGTTACATCGCAGGTGAGAACCAGGCATCGATCGCCCAGCTCCGCAGCCAACGCATTCAACTTGTCGGTGCTGCGCGCCATCAATCCCAAACGAAATCCTTTAGCATGCAACAAGCGAGCAGTTGCTGCGCCAATACCCGAGCTAGCCCCGGTGATGAGAATATTTTTCATGGGGCAAAGATGGGGGAAAGTGAATGGTGAAATGGTGAAGTAGTGAAATGGTGAAATGGTGAAATGGTGAAAAAGAGAATGGGGAATGGGGAACGCATACCTCGTCCTAGTTGAAAGCCGCAAGGTTCCGGTACTTAGTACTCAGTAATTAGTACTCTCAAAAGCATGAGACTTGTATTGCACATCAGTTGTAAACGCAAAAAAACCGGCTCCATTCGGAAACCGGTTTTGTTTATCAGTTTAAGCGCAACAGGCACATCACTACCCGCGGTATTTTCTGTTCAATTCAGGCAATGATAGAAGGTTGGATACCCCCAGTCATTTTCGTTCAATTGAATGGCTTCAAACCTTTTGATGTTGATGCGAATCTTGCATCGACGATCGTTTGAGTATGGCTTCTTTTTCATAGGAGAAGAAAATAAAGTTAGGTCGAGTGGTTTAACGCGACCGCTCCTTATAAGGTTACGCCCATGCTTGAAAAAATGTGAGAAACCCTCTATAATCCTATACTCCTACAATCCTCCTTGGGAATTAATAGTTGAAAGTTAAAGGTTGAAAGTTGAAGGTTCACGTAAGCCAACCTGCAACTTTCAACCTGCAACCGAGATAACCGCCGATATTCAATGTCCCGCGAAAACCCCGTCTGCCAGTTGCACCGACGCCTGAAAAGCGGCTGCATCCATATTCAACTCCACCCCCCGATGCTGCAGGTACCCAACCATGATCTCGGTGGGCATGTTACCCGTAAGCTTGTCGGTTGCCATGGGGCAGCCGCCCAAGCCCTTAATCGCGCCGTCAAACCGCTTGCATCCTGCCTGAAGGGCCGCCTCCATTTTTTCGATACAACGATCGGGGGTGGTGTGCAAATGAGCTCCGAACTCTACTTGCGGCAAGGATGGGATGAGGGCATTGAATAGGGCCCCGATTGTATCAGGTGTACCTACTCCAATCGTATCGCTAAGCGCCAAGATGCGCACATCAAATTCTCTGTAGAGTCGCTCGCACCATTGCACGGCCAACTCAGGACTCCATTCATCGCCATACGGATTGCCGAACCCCATCGATATGTATACAACGAATTCTTTATGGTTCTTGGCGCAGATATCTGCCAACTCTCCTACCCGACCCAACGATTCTTCTATGCCGGCATTGGTATTTCGCTGCTGAAATGTTTCTGAGATGGAAAACGGATAGCCGAGGTAGTGTATTTCACCAAACTCCACGGCATCTTGCGCCCCACGGGCATTGGCCACGATGGCCAACAACTTCGACTTAGACCCGGCGAGATCCAGCTTCGAAAGCACCTCTGCTGTATCGCGCATTTGAGGTATGGCCTTCGGCGATACAAAACTGCCAAAATCAATTGTATCGAATCCTACACGCAACAACTGATTGATGTAGCTCACCTTTGCATCGGTCGGAATCCATTCCGTAATTCCCTGCATGGCATCGCGCGGACATTCGATGATTTTCACGTCGTTCATGTTTCAAAAGTAGGAAGGTGAAACTATATACGGAGTTCTTCTGCTTCGCTCGGTTTGATTAGAAAACCGCGAGCAGCAGATTCAAATCCTTCCAGGGTAATTCGAATTGGTTGGCGATATTCTCGTTGGTCAGCGTTCCGTTGTACATGTATACTCCACTGCGGAATCCTTCCTGATGACGCACCAGGTTCACGATTCCTCCTTCATCTCCAATAGACAAAATCGTGGGAGCGAAGATGTTGCTCAACGCATAACTCGCAGTTCGCGAAACGCGCGAGGCGATATTGGGAACGCAATAATGTATTACACCATGCTCTTTGAATACGGGCTTATCATG
>CALQJP020000215.1 GCA_943330925.2 Chryseobacterium gleum | reverse complement strand
CATCCACATTGAGTGCATTCAATGCGAACTGCGTTATATCCAAATCACATTTTCCATTGCCTTTAATTTGAGCAAAGTCGCGCACACGTCTTAAGAGTGCATTCGCAATACGCGGTGTGCCGCGGCTTCTTCGTGCCACCTCGTATGCGGCATCATCCAAGATTTCCATGTTCAGAATATCAGCACTTCGTTGCACAATGTCGGTGAGTGTGCGTGCGTCGTAATAGGAAAGTCGTGCGTTGATTCCGAATCGCGCACGCAACGGCGCTGTAAGAAGGCCACTGCGCGTAGTAGCGCCAATGAGAGTGAATGGATTCAGCTTAATCTGCACGGAGCGCGCATTAGGCCCTGTATCGATTACAAGGTCGATGCAGAAGTCCTCCATGGCAGAATAGAGATATTCTTCTACGACAGGACTTAACCGATGGATTTCATCAATGAACAGGATATCGTTGTTTTCAAGGTTCGTCAGCAACCCCGCCAAATCGGCCGGTTTATCGAGCACAGGCCCTGAAGTCGTCTTGATGCTGACACCCATTTCATTTGAAATGATGTAACCCAACGTTGTTTTACCCAAGCCGGGCGGGCCGTGCAACAATACGTGGTCAAGCGATTCCTCGCGAAGTTTTGCGGCCTTTACAAAAACCTCCAAATTTTCAAGCACCTGTCGCTGCCCCGTAAAGTCGTCGAATGTTTTAGGTCGCAATACGCGGTCATAATCCTTTTCAGGATTTTCCGCTTCATCACGTATGTTGAATGAGTCGCTCATGGTTGTTTCCTACTTTGCCTCATCGGCTGCGTTATAATCTTGATAGCGCTTATAAAGTTCGTCAAATATCAACCTCACACGCAATGCATATACAGGAGAGGTGAATTGTTGGTCGATAGCGCGATTGTTCTTCAGCATGATTCGGTATCCAAACCCTACACCCACACCGAGCACCTTCAAGATCTTATACTCGAAGGCCATTCCCGGCTCATACAACACAACCCGACTTTTATTTATCACTTGCTTGCCTTCCGTGGTTGCAACCTGCAAAAAGCTATTTCCAACGCCAAGTTGTATCGGTGTTATAAGCTCCCACGGACCGCGCTGGTAAAAGCTATACTCGATAAATGGTGCTACGTAATTCATTCGAATATCTGCGGTCAATTTTTGATCGTTCACGAGAATGTCTTCCATCAATTCAGTGCCGATGAAGTTGTAACCAATCCCCACGCTGAGACGCTTGCCAAAATTCACTCCCGCCTTTATTCCATAAATCTTTGCAGAGCTTCCAGTAATAAAAGAATTGCGCGTATCAAATTTGAAGCTGGGCGTAATGCGCTGTCGAAACACATGGCTCAGCGAGTCGCTCAGATTGAAGGTTTGTGACGATGCGCAACCGCTCGCAAACACAAACACAACAGCAAAGAACCAAAAGCGCATGCTACAAAGTTATGCCTAAAAAAAGACCCGCCACAGGGGCGGGTCTCAATATCTATTCACACGACTAGTGCGCGTGCTCTCCCGGTTTCATTGGGACAACCTGAGGCACAAAATCTTCTTCGTGTTCCGGGTTGCTGTAGTCGTACGCCCAGCGGTGTACTTCCGGAATAGCACCTGGCCAGTTACCGTGAATGTGTTTCACCGGTGTGGTCCATTCGAGCGTATTCGAAGCCCATGGATTCTGTGTTGCCACTTGGCCATACTTCATGCTGTGGAAGAAGTTGAACAAGAAGAGCAACTGAGCAGCTCCACCAACAATGGCGAAACCGGAAATAATCGGATTCAAATCCAGAACCCAATCAAGGAATGGGAATTCTGAATAGTCGTAGTAACGGCGTGGTGCGCCGGCCATACCCACAAAGTGCATCGGGAAGAATACACCGAAGCCGCATACGAGTGTGAACCAGAAGTGAACGTAGCCCAATTTGGTGTTCATCATACGGCCATACATTTTCGGGAACCAGTGGTAGATACCGGCTAGCATACCGAAGATAGCCGACATACCCATTACAATGTGGAAGTGAGCAACAACGAAGTACGTATCGTGCACATTCACGTCGAGTGCTGAGTCAGCGAGAATGATACCCGTCAAACCACCCGTTAAGAAGGTTGATACAAGACCAATCGAGAACAACATCGCAGGAGTGAAGCGGATGTTACCCTGATACAGCGTTGTAATGTAGTTGAACGCCTTTACTGCTGAAGGAATCGCAATCAAGAGCGTAGTAAATACGAATACAGAACCGAGGAACGGATTCATACCCGTTACATACATGTGGTGACCCCACACGATGAACGACAAGAAGCCGATTGCCAAAATAGATCCTACCATCGCCTTGTAACCGAAGATCGGCTTGCGTGAGTTGGTAGAAATTACTTCAGAAGAAATACCCAAGGCAGGCAGGAGTACGATGTATACCTCCGGGTGACCGAGGAACCAGAACAAGTGCTGGAACAACAGCGGCGAACCACCGGTTACGTCGAGGGCTTCACCTTGGATGAAAATGTCAGACAAGTAGAAAGCCGTTCCGAAGCTACGGTCCATCAACAACAATACAGCTGCTGAAACCAATACTGGGAACGACAATACGCCAAGGATAGCTGTTACAAACAACGCCCACATCGTCAATGGAAGACGGGTCATTTTCATACCCTTCGTGCGAAGGTTGATAATGGTAACGATGTAGTTCAAGCCACCCAACAAAGAAGAAGCAATGAAGAACACCATTGAAATCAACCAAAGAGTCATACCCGTTCCTGAACCCGGCATGGCCTGTGGCAAGGCCGAAAGTGGAGGGTAGATTGTCCAACCACCGCTGGCGGCGCCACCTTCAACGAAGAGTGAGGCAACCATGATCATGCTCGACAATAAGAAAAACCAATATGACAACATATTGAGGAAGCCGCTCGCCATGTCACGGGCTCCAACTTGCAATGGAATGAGAAGGTTCGCGAAGGTTCCTGACAAACCACCGGTCAATACGAAAAACACCATGATGGTACCGTGAATGGTAACCATGGCCAAATAGGCGTTCTTATCCAACAATCCATCGGGTGCCCACTTATCGCCCAAGAAGAAGTTCAGAATTTGAAACTTCTCGCCCGGCCATCCCAACTGAAGACGGAAGAAAATGGAAAGCATTACCGCTATCACACCCATAACAATGGCTGTGATAAGGAACTGCTTCGAAATCATCTTATGGTCTTGCGAGAAGATGTATTTCGAAACCCATGATTCTTCGTGGTGATGTGCGTGCCCGTGATCGTGGCTGTGATCATGAGCGGTGTGTTCTGCATTTCCCATCGTTCTTTACTTTAATAATATCTTTTGTTTAACGAGTCAACTTTACGCTAGCCTGAGCTGCAGGCATCATTGCATTTTTGGTAGTGTCGGCAGGAGCTTCAGTTCCTTCTGCTGGAGCGGCTTCCTTAGCAGGCTCACCGCCGAAAGTCTTTTGCTTTTCCATCCATGCAAGGTATTCCTCTTCCGATTCAACAACAATTTTCATCTGCATGTTGAAGTGGGCATTACCACACACCTTGTTGCAAAGAAGAATGTAGTCAAACTTATCGTCACCAAGCTTACCGCGCATTTCCTTCGTAGTGATGGTTGGAGTCATTTTGAAGCGAGTAGGCACACCGGGAACCGTGTTCATTTGAGCACGGAAGTGAGGCATGTAGGCAGAGTGAATCACGTCTTGCGAACGGAACACAAACTCAACTTCTTTACCCACCGGGATGTGCATTTCCCCTTTTACAATCTGGTCATCAGCACCGGTTTCCCAGTTGCTCTTTCCGCTTGGTTCTTTGAACTCTCCCAAGTCAAGGATACGCTGCTTGTGACGCTCCAATCGGTAAATCTTATCTTCCAACGTTTCTACGTAACTCTCGGGCATCACAGGAAGCTTTTCGTTTTCTTCCAATTGCGCCTTCAAGGCCTCAATGTCTTTGTCCAGTTCTTCAATTTTCGAAGCGATAAGGTCTTTAGAAACCAAACCCATTTCATTGGCAGAGCTGATCAAATTGTAATTGGCAGCACCAAACTCACCGTCTACACCTGGGTAGCGTGCAATCCATGCAAACTGCTTAGAGTACAACTCCACTTGAAGAGCGTCTTTCGATGCAGGGCCGGTAATTTTATTCCAGGTAATCAAACCAAATACGATGATGAAAGCCATGGCAACACCCGGAATGAGCGTCCATATCATTTCCAAGCGGTTATCGTGCGCGAAGAAGCGCGCCTTGCGGTCTTTCTTGTATTGGTATTTCCATGCTACGATAAATAGCATTGCGTTCATGATGAAGAACATTACGGTAATCATCCAAATGTTCACACTCATCAACCAATCCACATCCTTACCGTGTTCCGATGCAGGCTCAGGCAAATAATCGCCGTAACGACCATACAAGTAGAGGGTTCCGATAAAGAATACAAGCATCCACACCACCATCAAGTTCGCATTGAGCTTGTTGTCGGCCGGTGAAATATCTTCTTCCTTAGACTTACGCAATGAACGCGTAAATTCATAGACTTTGGTCAATTGTACGATGGCGATGATCGCTAAAACAATTACCAGAATGATCAGTAGTTTCATTTCTCTTCGTATTTACTCCTGTTCTCTAAAACAACAATTTCTTAT
>CALQJP020000214.1 GCA_943330925.2 Chryseobacterium gleum | reverse complement strand
GCACTGGGAAATGGCGCCTTCAAACTGCGCGATGCTTTCGACCAACAAAATTCCGTTCGTTATTACGGCACATGGCCTTGGCGAGCGTGCGCAGTTTTGGAAGAATCTGCGAAAGGCTGTGAAGCGAGGACTTTCAGAGCAAGATGCATTGAAGGCGCTGACCTACACTCCGGCCTTTTGGATAGGTGCCAATAACGAGTTGGGGACTTTGAAAGAGGGCGCTTGGGCCAACTTTTTCATTGCGTCCGACAACATCTTCAACGAGTCGGCGATACTGCATGAAAACTGGGTGCAGGGCGAACAATTTGTGATAGACGCTGCGAAAACGATTGACCTGGTCGGACGCTACGAATTAAAACTTCCATTGCACAGCTATGAATTGAAAGTGAAAGAAGTCGAAGGAAAAACAAAGGCATCCATTCAACACGTGAAGGCGGCGAAGAAAGACGACGGCACTGCAAAAAATGATACACTCAACTACAACGTGAACATCACCATGGCCGGTGAGCTACTCACGATTTCTTTCGAAGCCAATGATGAGTACTATACTGGAGTGCTTCGCCTGGCGGGCGATATCAGCGACGATCGCATTTCGTGGAGTGGTCGCGCGCAAGACGCAGGAGGAAATTGGATGGATTGGCAGGCGCTACAAATGCCGAAAGAAGAAAAGATTGGTGAGAAGAAGGAGAGCGCAGAAAAGAGAAAGGAGAATGATAGCCCGGATGTGATGGGCGATATCACCTATCCTTTCACGGCCTATGGTTCGAAGGAAAAGCCCAAAGCTGAAACAGTATGGATTAAAAACGCCACACTTTGGACATGCGAAGCCGAAGGAAAAATAGAAAATGGTCAGTTGCTTATTCATCAAGGAAAAATTGTAGCTATCGGTAAAACGGTGGATGCGTCTAAATTTCCGGGGGCTCGTGTAATCGATGCACAAGGCAGACATGTCACGCCCGGCATCATCGACGAACACAGCCATATTGCGTTGGCTAGTGTGAACGAAGGCGAACAGGCATGCAGCGCTGAAGTGGAAGAAGCGCGTGTTGTGTGGCCCGAAGACATTGACATCTATCGTCAGCTTTCAGGCGGCGTTACATGCGCTCAACTATTGCATGGTAGCGCCAACCCGATTGGTGGACAAAGCGCTTTGGTGAAGCTCCATTGGGGAGGTAATGCCGAGGATATGCTGGTAGACAACGCTCCGGGGTTCATCAAGTTTGCACTGGGTGAAAACGTGAAGCAATCGAACTGGTATAACGATGGTTCACGCTTCCCTCAAACACGCATGGGTGTTGAGCAGTTGTACTACGATTACTTCATCCGCGCCCGTGAGTATGGTGCTGCCAATATTGCGGCGCTACAAGAAATCGGGAAAAGCAGAAATACAAGGCAGAATAGCTCACTGCCTAACGTGAATTCTCCAAGGGTCGATCTGGAGATGAAAGCGCTGTGGGAAATCCTGAACAAGAACCGCTTTGTTACTTGCCACAGCTACGTGCAAAGTGAAATCAACATGCTTATGCACGTGGCAGACAGTATGAATTTTACACTCAACACGTTTACGCACATTTTGGAAGGATACAAGGTGGCCGATAAGATGAAGGCGCATGGAGCGGGCGCAAGTTCCTTCAGCGATTGGTGGGCATACAAATACGAGGTGAAGGACGCTATTCCACACAACGGAGCACTGTTGCATGAGCAAGGAATAACCGTGGCCTTCAACAGTGATGATGCTGAAATGGCACGCCGTCTCAACCAGGAGGCTGCCAAGGCGGTTAAGTACGGAGGTGTAAAAGAAGAAGACGCGTTGAAATTCGTAACCTTGAACCCGGCAAAACTGCTGCGCATCGATAAGCGCACGGGAAGTCTGGCTGCAGGAAAAGACGCAGACGTAGTTATTTGGACCGATCATCCGCTCAGCATTTATGCAAAAGCAGAGAAGACGTTTGTCGATGGCATCTGTTATTTCGATGTTGAGCGGGATGTTGAGATGCGCAAGAGCATGAACACCGAACGTGCTCGCCTCATTCAGAAAATGCTCAATGCAAAGGGTGCCGGAGAGCCTGTGCGCACGCCCGGTTTCAAAGACAAGAAGCATTTCCATTGCGATACGCTCGATCAAACTTCACAAGGTGTTTCATTCAAATAAGCAGCAACCATGAGAACCCTATTTATCACACTCTTTTTTGCAGCGAGTCTGTTGTCGATCGCACAGCAAAATCCAACCGTTGCGCCTGCGCAAACACGTTCTGTGCTCATTATGAATGCGACTGCGCATATAGGTGATGGAAACGTCATCGAAAATGCAGCAATCGGATTCCGTAATGGCAAGCTTGATATGGTGGCCGATGCGCGCCTCATTCGCCTTGCAGCAAACGCCTATGATGAAACAATCGATGCGTCGGGCAAGCAAGTTTACCCCGGCTTCATTGCAACAAACTCAACACTTGGACTGCATGAGTTGGATGCCATTCGTCCGGCCAACGATGTGGCAGAAACAGGAGCCTACAAACCCGGTATTCGCTCGGCGATAGCCTACAATACCGACTCGGAAATCATACCCACAGTGCGTCTCAACGGTGTGTTGATGGGCCAGATAACGCCGCGCGGAGGTGTTATTAGCGGCACGTCATGCGTTATGCAATTCGACGCCTGGAACTGGGAAGATGCGCTGATAAAGGCCGACGACGGTGTGCACCTCAACTGGCCGGGCGTTTTCCATAAGCACTACGACAAGGGAAAGGTTGCTGTCGAGAAAGTGAAAACGTATGACCAACAACTGCGTGAGATACACACCTTCTTCAATGAAGCCCGTGCTTATTGTGCAGTGAAGGAACCTGCATTGCGCGAACTGCGTTTTGAAGGATTGCGTGGGGTGTTTGCCGGTTCGCAGAGGTTGTATGTACATGCCGACGATGCAAAGTCAATACAAGAGGCACTCAATTTTAAAGCGAGTCAAAACGTAAAGCACATGGTTATTGTGGGTGGGTATGATGCGCATCTTGTTGCCGACCAGCTCAAGGCCAATCAAGTTGCCGTGTTGCTCCGCAGATTGCATGAATTGCCGATGTATGCGGAAGATGATGTTGATCTGCCGTACAAATTACCGATGCTGTTACACCAGGCGGGTGTAGAATTCGCTCTTCAAAACGAAGGTGATATGGAGCGCATGGGAGCCCGCAACTTGCCGTTTTATGCCGGCACTGCGGTAGCTTATGGTTTGCCTTATGAAGAGGCTGTTCGTTCACTTACACAATCGCCCGCGAAAATTCTCGGAATAGACAGCACCTGCGGAACACTCGAAGTAGGTAAAGATGCAACGCTGTTTATTTCGAATGGCGACGCGCTCGACATGCGCACCAACGCTCTCACGCACGCGTTCATCCAAGGCAGGAGCATCGTGTTGCGCAGCAAGCAAACAGAGCTCTACGAAAAGTACAAGCAGAAATACGACGGTCAGAAAAAGTAAGCTGTCGGGCGTTGTGAAACTTCATTCGCTTTCGAAACAGTGATTAAGGCTAATTTCGCTGCAGAGAATTTCCGGTTGAAACTACGTGCAGAACATATCATCAAGCAATACGGCCAGCGAACCGTTGTGAAGGGCGTTTCCTTTGAAGTGAACCAAGGTGAAATCGTGGGATTGCTCGGGCCTAACGGAGCAGGCAAAACCACCAGTTTCTACATGGTTACCGGCTTAGTTAAACCCAATGAAGGACATGTTTTTCTGGATGACATCGACATCACACGCGAGCCGATGTATCGGAGGGCGCAGCTGGGCGTGGGTTATTTACCGCAAGAAGCCAGCGTATTTCGCAAGTTGTCGATTGAAGACAACATCAAGGCCGTGCTCGAAATGACGAAGCTGAGCAAGAAGGAGCAAGCTGATAAATTGGAATCGCTGCTCGAAGAGTTTGGTCTCACGCACAAACGCACCTACATGGGAGGCACACTCAGCGGAGGTGAAAGACGACGAACCGAAATAGCCCGGGCGCTAGCCACAGACCCGAAATTCATTCTGTTGGATGAACCCTTCGCAGGCGTTGATCCAATCGCCGTTGAGGACATCCAGAAAATTGTATATCAATTGAAGCAGCGCAACATTGGCGTGCTCATCACCGACCACAATGTACAGGAGACGCTCTCCATCACCGATCGTGCGTATCTATTGTACGACGGACAAATTCTCAAAGCTGGCACAGCCGAAGAGCTTGCAGCCGACGAGCAAGTGCGTAAAGTATACCTCGGACAGAACTTCGAATTACGTAAAGTGAAGGTGAAATAAAAAAGCCTCCCCGTTGGGAGGCTTTCTTACTTAACCAAATCCATTAATTAACCAAAAAAACAAATCACACCTTTGGTACGGGGGTGAAGTTGGATGGTTACGTTTTGTAATTTTTTTTACTGCAGAGGCACAGAGAAAAAATCAAGAGAAATTATTCTTTGCGACTCTTTGCGCCCTTTGCGGTTAAAAATCAATCAACCTCCAAATAAAAAAGCCTCCACATCGGGAGGCTTTCTTACTTAACCAAATCCATTAATTAACCAAAAAAACAAATCACACCTTTGGTACGGGGGGTGAAGTTGGAGGGTTACGTTTTGTAATTTTTTTACCGCAGAGGCACAGAGAAAAAAT
>CALQJP020000213.1 GCA_943330925.2 Chryseobacterium gleum | reverse complement strand
GGTAGGTGAGGCGCCAAATGAAATCGATTCGCAAAACCTTAAAGATGTTTTCTACGCCGATCGCGGCCTCTACAAAGGGTTTGCTGAGTGTATAAATGTCTGGTATCCCATCGCCGTTTACATCGCGCGATAGTATGGCGTCATTCCTCATGTCATAGCCTCCAACAACGGCTTTAGCGCTTGCCACCTCTCTCCATTTCAGGCGGCGCATGATTGGGATTTTATTGAGAAACAAACCATCAGCGTGATACGAAGCCCAAACGCTTACCCACTCATCGCTTACGAACTCGAAGAAGTTCATTGTGTTGTAGGAGCCCTCGTCGTAAAAGAACGTTTCGTTTCCTTGATGAATCATGAGGAGTGGATACGGAAGCGGGTTGTAGATTTTGCCTGCCTCGGTGGATAGTCTGAGATAACCGAAAGGCCCGAACCGAAGCTTGTCGGAGAGGCGAATACCAACACGATGATACTCAAACTCGCCACCCATTAAACCGGGTACTCCATAGCTGTATTGCAGTTCTAATTCAGGGTAATTGGTGCCAAGGCTGATGCGCTCGAATTCACCATAGACAAATTTCTCTTTGTACGCAAAGCGAGTATACAAGCCAATCTCCGAAGTGATGAGGTAGTTCACCTGTTCTTCAGCATTGATGTCGGGCTCGAAACGCACATAACGAAAATTGCTTCCAGCGGGTTTAAGAACACGGTGTTTAAAGATGGCTCTGTTTTGAAAGCCATACAACCACTCTTTTTCGAAATACCCGGAGAGTTCTGTCACATCGGTCAGTTTATTGGCCGGGTTTCTTCTAAACAGTGATGAAAGCACGTTGTCTTGTCGGAACGCGCCGTTCCCTTGTCCAAGCTGTTCCATGTCGCGCTTGGCAAAAATGTTCGCAGCCATGCGCGGGTTTTTATTGAGCACCCAGGTAGCACCACCACCGTATTTGAAACGCTCGTCTTTGAAACCATAGGCGAGATAACCCTCCAGCATCACTTTTTTGCTGAAGTCGTTGCTGGTGCGGCCACCAAAGCGCAGTCGGTTTCCTTCTATCGGGTTGAAACTGTAGAACGTGTAGTATGGGCCCAGCTCGAAATTACCGATAACCTTGTAGCCATTGATGAAGAGGTTGAGGACGTTTGAAACTGTAACAAACTGAGGGAGGTTTTTGAGCGTATCAACCATATGGTAGATGCGCTCTTCTTTGGCTGTAAGCGCTATGTGTCGCGCCTGTTCCCAATAACTGTCATCATGGTCGCTGGCATCATCTTTTACAATGATGTCGCTGAAGCCTTCGTAGTATTCCTGTGGACGCTCTTTGTTGATTACGAACTTCCGGTAGGTAGAGGTTTTGCGTCCGTAAGCACCTAGTTTTTTCTCAGACACGTTGAAGTCGACAACCAATTCGTCTTGGGTCAACATCCACACTTCGGGCTCAATTTCGTTGAAGGTTTGTTTTACCCTAAAGTCCTTAATCCAGTTGATGTTTGCCCCTTCCGCAATGGTGGCTTCAATTTCTTTCACGGCAAACGATGTGTCTGCAATCCACATCTCACCGAAGAAGAGGAGTTCTGCTTTCCGGCGCGGGAAGAACTGCAATTTGTAGCACCACTTGCCATCGATGGTGGCGCTGTCGACCAGGCCATAATCGTAAAAACCGAGTGCATACGTAGAAAGCGGACTTGTAAAGCTCTTGCTAAATGCCACGAGTTCGTTGTCGTAGACGTTGATGTTTTGGTACATATCGCCCAGAAACTGGTTGATCGACTCGTTTTCCACACCGCTCACCTTCGTTGCCTTCACAACTTCCTTCGATAATTTCGGATTTCGCTTGAAGTAAAAATCAGAAAGCGACTCGGTCATGAATACAGGCAGATAGGGCTTTTCATGCGTAGTGTCGACGCCTTCGAACACGAATTCGAACGCATTGAAAATTTTTCGGTCCTGAAATTTTTCGGTGATGTTGTTGAGGTCGAACTCTACTTTGTTGTAGGCCTCATATTCGTAGGCATCGAGCTTTTCTCGGTTGTTGATTTTCTTGTTGCGAATCACCTTCTTCATAAGGGCAATGGCTGGGTTGGGACCATCGTCGGGGCGTATGACCACCTCAGCTGTTTGGCTTGATGCCGCGACGAGCTCGAAGTTTATCACACTGGTCGTGCCTTGCTTGACTTTTTTCGAGAGAGGCGCATATCCGAGAACCATCACACGAAGGGAATCGCTGCTGTAATAGGTTTCGATTTTATAGTTCCCGTCGAGATTGGTTTGCGCCCCCGATTTAGTGCCCACAAACATGACCGGTGAAAAGGGCAACGGCTCCTTTGTAACAGCGTCGATTACTTTACCGCTTACCACGGTCTTTTGAGCAAAGCCGGTCTGCAGCCATAGGGCCGCTACTGCAATAAGTAAGAAATGAAGACCGCTTCTGCGCATAGCGCTAAAAAAGTAAGAAAACGGCAGGCAACCAACGAAGAGTTATGAAACAATCAACATAACCCACATGAAAAAACGAGGTAAGGACGCGCTGCTGCGCGTCCAGCGACACGGGCGCTCTACTGATGCTGCGTGTGCTGAAGGCAAGGACGCGCTGCTGCGCGTCCAGCGACACGGGCGCTCTACTGATGCTGCGTGTGCTGAAGGTAAGGACGCGCTGCTGTGCGTCCAGTGACACGGGCCCTCTACTGAGGCTGCGAGTGCTGAAGGCAAGGACGCGCGCCCTCGACTGCGCTCGGGCACCGGGCTTTCAAAAAACGAAATGTCCTCGACTTCGCTCGGCCTAATGCAAAAGGTCGCGGAGCGAAGTCGAGGACCTCGTCACTCAATTGGCTTTCCAGCTATCGAAGGCCGACAGGCCGCAGTTGAGCCATTCGGTATACTTTTTCACGTCGGGGTTGTACTGCTCGATGGGCGAAAGCAAATCTCCTTTCGGGGAGAGCAGCGCATACATGGGCTGCGAGTTGTTTTGAAACGTTTCTGTTTGCAAGGTTGCCCATTTGTTGCCAACGGTCTTGATCATCTTTTTGCGACCGTCGCTTGTGGTGTAGACAAACTGCTCCTCGGCGGGCAGGTCCACTTTCTCATCCACATATAGGGAGCACATGATGTATTTGTCGGACAATATTGCGCGCACCGTTTCGTCGGGCCATACGGTGTCTTCCATTTTGCGACAGTTTACACAAGCCCATCCGGTAAAGTCGATGAAGATGGGCTTACCCTGTTCTTCAGCGGCTTTCATAGCTTCTGCCAAGTCTTTGTAGATGTGGAACTCCTCTTCATAGTGATACCAAGAGTAGGATTTCGGCGGTGGGAAACCACTCAGAAAATCGAATCGGTTTAGCTCTGATGGAGGCAACACTCCCGGAATAAGTCGGAGAGTAAAGATGACAATGAGCGAAGTGAAGGCGATTTTGAATTTCGACCAACCTTTCGACCCCTGGCCCGGCTTAAATGTGAACACCTTGAACATGTAAAGAGCCCACATGACGCCTACCACAATCCAGAGCGCAAAGAAGGATTCGCGCTTGAAGATTCCCCACTGCTCCACCAGGTCGGCGTTCGACAAGAACTTAATAGCGAGCGCCACCTCCATAAAGCCGAGCGAAACCTTGAAGTCGTCCATCCAGCCACCTGCTTTCGGTAGTTTTTTGAGCAAGCTTGGGAACGCTGCGAAAATCGCGAACGGTCCGCCCAGCGCTATACCAAAGCCCATCATGGCGGCCGAAACTTTTGCTGCGGGCATGGAAAGCTCCAAGCCTAAGAAGTTTACCACCCCTTGTATGTCGGTGCTGTAGATGCTGCCAATTACGGTTCCCAAAATGGGTCCGGTGCACGAAAACGAAACGATGGCAAGGGTGAGCGCCATGAAAAAGACACCAACGACACCGCCTATATCTGAAGCGCTGTCCACTTTATTGGCAAGTCCGCTTGGGAGTGTAATCTCATAAAACCCGAAAAATGAAATAGCGAAAACGAGGAACACCACGAAGAAACCGATGTTGAGCCACGTGTTAGTGGCAATTGAATTCAGGACCTCGGGGTCAACATTTTTCGAAAGGTGAAACGGAAGCGACAACAGGAAATAGATCATGAAAATGAAAAACCCGTACATCATTGCCCGCTGTTTGCCCTTGCCTTTTTCGGCACCTTTTGAGAAGAACGAAACCGTGAGGGGAATCATCGGAAATACACAAGGCGTGAGGAGCGCGAGCAGTCCGCCAATTAAACCGAACAGGAAGATGGCCCAAAGCCCGTAGTTTTCTTTTTCCTGACCGCAGTTGTTGAGCGGGTTGTTGAGATCAACACCTGGCATTTTGAATGGGTCGTTGCCCGCAGGTGTGGTCGACTCGGTGTTGGCCAATGGATCAAACTCCATGGCTTGCAAGGTGGTCGGGTCGAATTTCGCGTGTATGGTTTGCGGGGGCAAGCAGCGTGTGTCGTTGCACTGCATGAAATCGATGGACACGGTAATTGGGGCTCGTGAAGTGCCTGTTGCAATAACCTTTGTGTTGAATTCGACTGTGCCTTCATGATAATCGATATTCATCATGAAGTTTTTATCGTAGAAGCGCTTGGGCTTCGGTTCGTTGACCGGATTGCTTACATCGAAGTCGATGGTTTTTCCAAAAGAAAAGGTTGTTGCTACAGGCCCTTC